>NZ_LZJM01000247.1:0-3988 GCF_001667665.1 Mycobacterium sp. E342 | reverse complement strand
GGTCCTGTTGACCGGGGCGACCGGTTTCTTGGGCCGTTATCTGGCCCTGCAGTGGCTGGAGCAGCTGGAGCTGGTGGGCGGCAAGCTGATCTGCCTGGTGCGGGCCGGCTCGGACGAGGAGGCGCGTCAGCGGCTGGAGAAGACCTTCGACAGCGGTGATCCGAAGTTGCTGCGGTATTTCCAGGAGTTGGCCGCCGATCACCTGGAGGTCATCGCGGGGGACAAGGGCTCGGCGAACCTGGGCCTGGATGAGCCGACCTGGCAACGGCTGGCCGACACCGTCGACCTGATCGTGGACTCGGCGGCCCTGGTCAACGGCGTGCTGCCCTACAGCGAGCTGTTCGCCCCCAACGTCGCGGGCACCGCCGAGCTGATCCGGGTGGCCCTGACGAGCAAGCTGAAGCCGTACGCCTACGTGTCCACCTCCGACGTCGGCCGCCAGATCGACCCGGCGGCGTTCACCGAGGACGCCGACATCCGGGTCATCAGTCCCATCCGCAAGATCGACGGCAGCTACGCCAACGGCTACGGCAACAGCAAGTGGGCCGGCGAGGTGTTGCTGCGCGAGGCCCACGACCTGTGCAGGCTGCCGGTCTCGGTGTTCCGCTCCGACATGATCCTGTCCGACACCAGCTACGCCGGCCAGTTCAACCTGTCGGACATGTTCACCCGGATGGTGCTGAGCCTGGTGGCCACCGGCATCGCGCCGCGCTCGTTCTATCAGCTGGACGCCGAGGGCAATCGGCAGCGGGCGCACTTCGATGCGCTGCCGGTCGAGTTCGTCGCCGAGGCGGTCACCACGCTGGGCGCCCAGGTGATGGAGGGGTTCGAGACTTATCACGTGATGAACCCGCACGACGACGGGATCGGCATCGACGAGTACGTCGACTGGCTGATCGAGGCCGGCTATCCGATCGAGCGCATCGACGACTTCGGCGAGTGGCTGCAGCGGTTCGAGGCCGCCCTGCGCGAACTGCCGGAGCACCAGCGCAAGCATTCGGTCCTGCAGATGCTGCAGGTGCCGGGCTACAACCAGCTGCAGGCGCCGGAGCCGGCCCGCGGGTCGTTCGCCCCGACCGACCGCTTCCGCGCCGCGGTGCAGGAAGCCAAGATCGGCGCCGACAACGACATTCCGCACATCGCGCCGCCGGTGATCGTCAAGTACGTCACCGACCTGCAGCTGCTCGGCCTGCTCTAACCACGCACACCTCGAATTGGGACGGCCCCGCGCGGCCGTCCCAATTCGCAGGGTCGGTTTGGAAGCTTGAACCATCCTTCGCGTATCTTTTGCGGCGCCTTCTTGGTATCCCTGACAGGTTCCTGTCACTTTTTCGAAACCACTAGCGCACCGTCTTGATCATCCATTAACGTTTCGGACTGTTGCACTTAAGTTGACTAAGTTGACGGAGATACTGTGGTCCGCCCGCTCCACGGCGACGGCAGCAGATCCGCCTTCTCAGCGGCGACGAGCGGCAACAGCGGCGAGGATCCGGCACGGACCGCGCTAGCGAGTGTGCACTACCCCAAGCGGAACCGAACAGGCATTGCGGAGGAGTTCGGTCGAGCGGCGCCGTCAACCGGGGGTTTCAAGGGTGAACCCTATGGTTGGGAAGTCGGATGGAGCTTGGTGACCGGGCGCTTCCGCTCACTCGCGGGCAACTAGACATATGGCTCGCGCAGGAGACCGGCCACTCCGGCACCGAGTGGCAGATCGGCCTCTTCGTCACCATCAACGGCAGGGTTGACCGTGACGCCCTGAAGTGGGCGATCCGGCAAGCGCTGGAAGAAGCGGAACCCACCAGGGCGTCGTTCCTCGAGGCGGACGGCCGGGTCTTCCAACGGGCGATCGACTACCCGGACGTCGAGCTCGCGTTTCATGACCTGACCGGCTCGCGCGATGCCGTCGCGGAAGCCCGGCGGATGGCCCTGTCGATCCAACGGACGCCCATGGCGCTCACGGGCCCGCTGTTCCGGTTCGCCCTCTTCCAGACCCGTGCCGACCAATTTCACCTGTTCGCGTGCTGCCACCACATCGTCATCGACGGAACCGGTGTCGCCCTCGTCGGGCACCGCATCGCCTCCATCTACTCGGCCATCGTCTCCGCCGCGCCTATCCCTCCCGCCGTCTTCGGCTCGCTGCAGGATCTGATCGCCTGCGAGTCCGGCTACGAGGCATCCGGCGATTACCGGGACGACGAGGCCTACTGGACGCAGAACCTGCCCGCGAACGACGCGGCCCACCACCGAGCGCAGCGTGCCACGGGCGAGCGCGATCCGTGGCCGTCCGCGCCGGTCGCGTTGGACGCCGGCATCCTTCGCCGGGTCAACAACCTCTCCCAGGTGTGGGGAGTCTCCCAGACGTCGGTCATCACGGCCGCGTGCGCGCTGTTGGTGCGCGAGTGGAGCGGAGACGGCTCGGAGGTGGTGCTCGACTTCCCGGTCAACAGGCGCGTGCGCCCGGAGTCGAAGACCCTGCCCGGCATGGTCGCCGGCGTGGTGCCGCTGGTGTTGCGCGTCTCGCCAGAGCTCACGGTCGCCGAGTTCTGCCGACACGTCGACGCACGGGTCCGGGAAGCGGTTGCGCATCAACGCTTTCCGGTGCAGGCGCTGGAACGCAAGGCCCGCGGCCCGGCCGGACCGCCCGAACGAGTGAGCGTCAACTTCATCCCGTCCGCCTTCACCCTGCCCTTCGGCGGTGTCACGGCCTCGGCGTCCTACACCAACTCCGGGCAGGCCAGTGGTTTCGGATTGATCTTCTCCACCGACGGCGACCGGCTGTTCCTCAGTACGGCGGGCGCATGGGGGCCGTTCGCCGGCCTCGACGTCTCCTATCTGGCGGGCCGTTTGGAGCGGCTGTTGGTGGCGTTGACGTCGGGTGCCACGCGGCGGTTGCGGTCCATCGACGTGCTCGACGAGACCGAGCGGGTGCGCCTGGACGAGTGGGGCAATCGGCCTGCCCTCGGTCTGGGTGGGCCGGCGGCGGTGTCGATTCCTGAGCTGTTCGCGGCCCGGGCGGCTCGCACACCCGAGGTCCCCGCCGTGTCGTGTGGGCCCCGGTCCCGGTCATACCGGGAGGTGGACGAGGCGTCGAACCGATTGGCGCGCTGGCTTATTGGGCGCGGCGTCGGTCGGGGGACGCAGGTGGGCCTGTTGGCGGAGCGGTCGGCGGAGGCGGTGATCGCGGTGCTGGGTGTGCTCAAGGCGGGGGCCGCCTATGTGCCGATCGATCCCGCGTCGCCGGCGGAGCGGGTGCAATTCATGCTCGCCGATGCCGCACCGGTGGCGGTGATAGCTTCCGCGGGCCTGCGGCCGCGGTTGGATGGGTTTTCGGGGGTCGTGGTCGAGGTTGATGATCCGGCGATCGCGGGCCAGTCGTGCGACCCGGTGGTCGGGCCGGCTGCCGACGACGTGGCGCACGTGATCTACACGTCCGGCACGACGGGCGTGCCCAAAGGGGTGGCGGTCACCCATCGCAACGTGACGCAACTGTTCGAGGCGCTGGCCGGTGATGGGTTGCTGGCGGCGGGACAGGTCTGGTCGCAGTGCCATTCCCTGGCCTTCGATTTTTCGGTGTGGGAGATCTGGGGCGCGCTGTTGCACGGGGGTCACCTGGTGGTGGTGCCCGACGCCGTGGTGCGGTGCGCGGATGACCTGCGTGCGTTGTTGATTGGGCAGCGGGTGTCGGTGTTGACCCAGACGCCGTCCGCGGTGGGGGTGTTGTCACCGCAGGGGCTGGGCGCGGCGCTGGTGGTGGGGGCCGAGGCGTGCCCGGCGGCGGTGGTGGACCGGTGGGCGCCGGGGCGGGTGATGGTCAATGTCTACGGGCCGACGGAGACCACGATGTGGGTGGCCAAGAGTGCGCCGTTGGTGGCGGGCTCGGGGGCGCCGGCGATCGGGTCGCCGGTGGCCGGAACACGAACAGTGCTGCTCCGGCCACCGGCGACCCGATCGGCACCGCCCCCGTGCCCGGCGTGAGCGGGGCGCTGAT
>NZ_LZJM01000246.1:0-940 GCF_001667665.1 Mycobacterium sp. E342 | reverse complement strand
CGATTGTCACCGTTGACCAGCGGCTCCAGATAGCGCTTTTTCTGCTCGTCGGTTCCATGCTCGATCAGCGTGAGCATCGTCGCGTCCTGGGGGCCCATGCAGTTCATCGCCCAGGCACCCAGGTGACTGAAGGCGCGCCCGACCTCGACCTGCACGACCGCGTTCGCCAGATGACCGAGGCCCATTCCGCCGTATTCGACCGGAACGAACGGGCACCACAACCCGGCAGCGCGCGCTTCGGCCTGAAGCTCTTTAACGATTTCGAAGAAGGGCCGCGCGCCGACTTGAGGCTCGGCTGGCAGCACAACGTCGTCGATGAAAGTGGCGACCCGGGCACGCAGTTGCTGAATCTCCGCCGGGAGCTCGAAATCGATCATGTGACATACGCTGACAGGATTGACAGTAACTGTCAACACCGTTAGCGTCAGTGCATGACTTCGACTGCGACGCTGCTCGACGTCGATCGGCTCGATTCGTGGATCGGGGACCAGTTGCCCGGTTGTGGGACCCCGATGACGGCTGAACGGATCGGCGAGGGGACCGGAACGGCAAACGTGTCGTTCCGGGTGGCGCGCGGTGAACACGCCTGGGTGTTACGTCGGCCGCCGGCGGTCAAGAACCACCCCACTGCCTCGAATACATTGCGGGAGTGGCGCATCCTGCGGGCTTTGGAGGGCACCGACGTGCCCCATCCACCGCCGGTGCTCTACTGCGAAGATGCCGAAGTGCTGGGCACCGAGTTCATGTTGATGGGCGTGGTGGATGGATTCACGCCGGGGTTCGAGCTGCCCGAACCCTTTCTCGGTGACATCACCCTGCGGCACGGCCTAGCGATGGCCTACGTCGACGGACTGGTCCACCTGGCCGCGGTGGACTGGCGACGGCGCGGTCTGGCTGACCTTGGCAAGCCCGAGGGATTTCTGGAGCGTCAAGTGCCACG
>NZ_LZJM01000245.1:0-41876 GCF_001667665.1 Mycobacterium sp. E342 | reverse complement strand
ACCCTCGATCCTGGGCGAGCAGGTCGTAGAGGATGGTGGTCCCGGTGCGGGGCTGGCCGACGATGAATATCGGCGCAGCGATCGGGCTCGGCGGAGTCTGAAGGTGCGCCGGTGGTGGTGGCGGCGGCGGAATCTCCGGTGGGCTGGGCGGGACCATGTCTCCGGAGGGAAGCGCCGTGATTGCCGAGGCGAGCGCCGTGGTGGGCAAGTCCCCGGCTCCGGTGCCGGTGAACTGCTGACCCGGGTCGCTTGCCGCGCCGTGCAGGTACGCCGCGGGGTGCGTCGGCCCATTCGATGCCGGCGCGGGATTTATCAGGATGGGAGCGATCTTGCTTTGATCGTGCGGGCAGTAGGCCTCCACTGACGCGGTGATGAATCGGGTCATGGTGGATTCGAGGCGCGCCGGGGGGTAGAGGCGCTCGGCCGGATCCTTGGCGTACGCATTTTTCAACATTGCGCTCACGACGGTGTTCACCGGAATGCCGCGATCGAGCACAAGACAGATCTTGTGGGCGGTGTCGATCAGGCTTGGGACGCCCTCGATGGCGGGGATGTCTTCTTGGTTGAGAAGCGCCTTGAAAATTTCGTCCTGGTTGGGGTCGGCCGCTGCTGCGCCCTCGCGCAGCGTCGTGCCGCCGGTTAGCACCACGCTCATGGCGACGACAGCGCTGGCGCGGCCGGTGATGCGGGTGAACATGAGGAGTTTCCATTCCTGGTAGTGCCGTCATTTGACGGGCTCCGAATCGTGAATTACGCCGCGTGCGTGGGTATCTGACCAAGCCCTCCGGCGCGTCGGCGAGATCAGCGAGCGTTGGCGTTCCGGTCGGGCAACGGCCCCGCGGCCGGCTCGCCGCGGCGGCTCCGCCGAAGAAACCGATCGAAAGGCCCGACTATCCGTTGAACTCGCCTCAATCGTCGACGCGCAATGTGTTTGGATGCCACAGCGCCCGAGTCGCCACTGAAACGAATCGTCGGCGGCGGACGTCGACGAGAGGGTCAGTGGCCAATATCATGGGCGCTCCGCGGCAGGGCAGCCCGGAAGGTTGGGCGAGGTTGCAACCTCGCTCATTCCGCCAGATCCCAACAGTCGCTGGATGAAGAGTCCAGCAGTGGGCACGCCGCTTGAACACGGCATGCCTGGAGCGTACCGCCGCCGTAACGACCTGCGGTAGGGGCAAGTCCTGCGTTTACGCCGGCAAACTGACTGTCAGCTGGCCTGCGAAGCAGGGTGGGATACGCGAAAAACGCGCACGCCAAGGCTCATTCGGCGTCACGGTGTCCTCACGGGCGTCAGGCTCCGCGCTCTCGGGGTAGGTGGCATGTCGACCAAGGCCACAACATATTGAGAGCTCGGCATCTGCACCACCGCGTAAGATCACCGCAGGGTGACAGGATGGCGTCGGGCGCAGAGGTTGCACGTTGCCAGCGGCGCGTGAAGACTCCTGCAGGGCAACACTTTAGGAGCGCCATGGACGAGGACTGCCTGAAGCTCACCACCTATCTGGCCGAGCGTCGGCGAACCGACGAAGGGTTTGTCTCCGACGTCCTGCTCGACCTCTATGCGCGGCATCGCATTGCCTGTGGCGTGGTCCTGCGCGGCATCGGCGGCTTCGGGAGCGGACGCCACCTGCGGACCGACGAGTCGCTGACGCTGTCGGAAGACCCGCCGGTCGCCATCGTCGCGGTCGACACGAAGGCGAAGATCGAAGCCCTGCTCGACCCGGTACTGGCCGTGAAGCAGCGCGGCCTGGTCACCTTGGAGCGGGCGCGGCTGCTGCGCGAGGATGTCGGGCCGGTGCGGTTGCCGGACGAATTGCGCGAAGCCGTCAAGCTGACCGTCTACGTCGGGCGCAAGGAACGCGTCAACGGGGTCCCGGTCTACGTCGCCGTCTGTGACCTCCTGCATCGGCGCCGGATAGCCGGCGCGTCGGTGCTGCTCGGGGTCGACGGCGTCACCCACGGGCGGCGGCACCGTGCCCGCTTCATCGGCCGGAACGCCAACGTGCCGATGATGATCCTCGCCGTCGGGTCGGGCGAGCGTATCGCGGGGGTTCTGCCGGAGCTGGCACAGTTGCTCCGCAGCCCCATGTTCACGCTGGAGCGGGTCCGCCTGTGCAAACGCGGCGGCGAACTCTTGGAACGGCCGCACGCCCTGCCGGGCGTTGACGAACGCGGTTTGCCGCTATTCCAGAAGTTGACGATCTACACCTCCGAGTCGGCCCTGCACGACGGCGTGCCCATTCACCGCGCCATCGTGCGGCGGCTGCGTCAGCGCGAAGCGCCCGACGGAGCGACGGTGCTGCGGGGCATTTGGGGATACCACGGGGACCATCGACCGCATGGAGATAGATTTCTCTCGCTGCGCCGCGACGTTCCGGTGGTGACCATCGTCGTTGACACGCCCGCCAACATCGCCGAAACCTTCGACGTGATAGACGAATTGACGCGCGACGACGGGCTGGTGACGAGCGAGATGGTGCCCGCGGTGGTGTCGGACGAACGCGACGGCGACGGGCCCCCGCACATGGCCCAGCACCGGTACTGAATCAGCCGGCGACCGAGGCGTCGTAGATCGACTGGATCGCCTTGTCGAGCGTGGCGTTGAACTGTTCGTCGGACTGGTCGACCGTCAGCCCCTCGGTCAGGGCGCGACTGAAACTGGCGATCAACCCCGCGTTCTTCGCCAGCAGCTCGTTGGCCTCCTCGCGCGAATAGCCGCCGGAGAGGGCGACCACCCGCATCACCTTCGGGTGTTCGATCAGGAGACGGTAGAAGTTGACCTCGCTGGGCAGGCTCAGCTTGAGCATCACGCGCTGTCCGTCGGGCACGTTCTCGAGTTGCTTGGTGATCTCGTCGCGCAGAATCGACTCGGCCTCGGCTTTGTCCGAGATCGAGATGGTGACTTCGGGCTCGATGATCGGCACCAGGCCGTGCGAGAGCACCTGATGGGCCAGCTCGAACTGCTGGGCGACCACGGCGGCGATGCCCTCGGGGTTGGCGCCGCCGATCACCGACCGTTCCTTGGTGCCGAACACACCCTTGCTCACGGCGCGCTCCAGCAGCTCGTCCAATCCGGGGATCGGCTTCATCAGCTGCACGTCGTCGGACGCCTCGGCCAGGCCCTTGTCGATCTTCAGGATGGGCACCACGCCCTTGGTCTCCCACAGGTAGGTGGTCGACGGCCGGCCCTCGATCTCACGGTCCATGGTCTGCTCGAACAGGATCGCGGCCAGCACGCGGTCACCGGTGAAGGCCGGGGAGGTGATGATCCGCGACCGCATCTGATGGATGAGGTCGAACATCTCCTCCTCGGAGGAGTACGCGTCGTCCTGGATGCCGTAGAGGCGCAGTGCCTTGGGAGTGGACCCGCCGCTCTGATCGAGCGCCGCGATGAATCCCTTGCCCGACGTCATCCGCTCCGCTTGCTTCTCGTTCGGCATGGAAGTTCCCCACTCCTTCGTGGTCGGCGTCAAGGTCACGTCGCTGCGGTGCCGCGGTGCCGCGCACCCCTGAGATAATCGTGCCGATCATATTCGGCCGATCAAAGCCCCTGAAGGCAGGCCGTCACAGCTCGGCTTGGTCTGGCTGCGGGGCCGCGGGTCTGACGCGCCACAGCGCCATGCGATCAAGGAGCCGGTCGCGCAGAACGAGCGTGTGGAACAGTACCGCGCACATGTGGGCGGTAAAGGTCGCGAACAGCAGGAACGCGAACACGCCGTGGCACTCGCGGAGCACCGCGAAGGCATCGATGCTGTGCGGCGCTATGCCGGGCAGCCGCAGCGGACCCACCAGCGTGACGGGAAACCGCGCCGCCGACAGCATCGCCCAACCGGTCAGGGGCTGCACCAGCAGCAGGGCGTAGAGCAAGCGCTCCGACCACGTCGCGATCCGCCGTTCCGCGCCGCTCATCGTGGACAGGAACGGCGGCGGCCGGTGCCTGAGCCGATTGGCCAACCGCACCACGGCGAACGCCAGGATCAGCACACCCAGCGGCCGATGGATGGCCAGCAGCAGCGGGTAGTAGGTCAGGGAGGCGACCATGGTGACGCCGATGAGCAGTTGCGCGATCACCATCGGCGCCATCAGCCAGTGCAGCAGGCGGGACGGGAGCGCGAAACGCGTCGCGGCGTTGCCTCGGGTCACCGGAGCACCCGGGAGACGTCGACGGCGCTGGGTGTCTTGGGTTCCTCCGCGCGGCGGGTGAACGAGCGGGCGTAGACGGCCGATCTCGCGGCGAGCAACGGGTCGTCGGAGGCGGTGATCCCGTTCGGCAGCACAGTCGGGTCGAAGTTGATGTCGCGGGCGTTGCCGGGCGCCTCGGTCTGCACGGCGGTGACGGTGATGGTGCCGGCCTCGATGGTGCGGCGCGACGGCGGCCAGGGTTTGGTGGCGTCGTGCGTCGGATCACCGGGTTCTCCGACCGTGAGCACCAGCCGCCAGCTCAGCGGTCGCTGGGCCAGCGTGCGGATCAGGTCGTCGAACAGGTAGTCCTTGCCGGTCGAGGGGGCCGGTGGGGTCGCCCCTTCCTGCGGAACGACGGCCCAGCGCACCGGCACGGTCACCCCGGCGCCGTTGGTGAACCGGAACGCGTTGAGGCCGTAGAAGGCGCTGTCGGCGAAGCCCGCGCTGGGCGCGGCCTGCTTGATGATCTTCATCGCGGCGACGGTCTCGGGGTGGCGGTCGAGGAAGGCGGCCATCTTCTGCGGGTCGGGTTTGCCCGTCTCGGACACCGGCTTGGACGCCAGGAGCCGGTCGTAGAAGCCCTGCGGCGTGCTGTCCGGGAAAACGGGGATGTTGATCATCGCGGTGCGCCATTGCTGGCCCTCGGGGCCCTGGAAGAGCAGGCCCAGTCCGCGGACCGTGGTGGACGCGTCCGCCTGATCCGGCAGGGTCCCCGACAGGGAGAACCGGCCGATGATCGGCACGCTGCCCTTCCGGAAGACCGCGGCCCGGCAGATCGCCGCCCCCGCGCCCGTGCTCGCGAAGGTTCCCACCGCGCTGAGGCCCTTGGCGTGATTGCGGCGAAAGCCGTCGTGGCGTCCGTAGACGTGTTCGAAGCGGTCGGCGAATCGGGACGGGGTCAGCGCCGCGGGCCGCAGCCAGCCGCCGGCATATGCGAACCCGCCGACATCGACCGCGGCGATGCCGGCCACCGCCCCCATGCCCAGCAACGCACGCCGCCGTGACAGCGCGTCGGCGAGGAAGCGGGAGGGCTCGGCGGCGTCGGTCGGGTCGTCCTGCTCGCCACCGCGATCACCGGACTCCACGCCCACCGTCCTCGGCTGTTTGCGCAGGCCGCGGGGCCCAAACCAGAAAGGTATTCAGTCGAGCTAATTCACGCATGGGCGGGCGCCAGGCGCAACTTCTGCGGGGACCGTCGGACACACTCACAGGACGGTGCGGCGTGGCGAATCGTTCACTCGTTTTGAGAGTGGTCCGCCGAGTGACATACCATCGGATAAAGAACTTGCGGCTGCATCTGTGGCTAGCTGCGCAGATCGACGGAGTGTGCCTCCTCCGACGGCAAGCGCCTTCCGTGGGGTTGAACAAGCAGCCCCCGGGCTTGGCAGCCTGATTTGAGAGCTAAGGGTGTCCCACCAAGGGACCGAATGTGAGTGATAGACCATGGGTGAATTAACCGGCGATCCAATCGATCCGACCGCTTTCTCAGTAGGAAAGCAGCAGGTCGATCAGGCGGTCGTGCTCAACGTCTCGGGCGAAGTGGACATGCTGAGCTCGCCCCACCTGGCCGAAGCGATCCAGACCGCGCTGGCGACGAAGCCCGCCGCGCTGATCGTCGACCTGTCGAAGGTGGACTTCTTGGCGTCGGCCGGAATGACCGTCCTGGTCACGGCGCAGGCGGAGACCGAGCCGCCCACCCAATTCGCGGTCGTCGCCAACGGCTCGGCCACCAGCCGGCCGATCAAACTGATGGGAATCGACAGCGTGCTCGCGCTCTACAGCTCGCTCGACGACGCGCTGAGCGGCATTACTGCTGGGTGAACCTTTCAGATGGGGGCACAGCTGGAAACGATGGGGCGCTCTGATCGTCAGCCGTACAACGCGTCGAACCCCGATGACCGGTCCCGCTTCGTGCGGCACCGTGTCGCCGCCGACCCGCGCAGCGCTGCGCGGGTCCGAGCCGACTTCGGGGTCTGGCTAAAGACACACTTCGCCCTGGGTGCCGACCGGTTCAGCGACGTCGTGCTGGCCGTTAACGAAGCCATCGCCAACGCCGCGGAATTCGCCTATTGCGACGCCGCGCGGCACGGGACGCTGGACCTCAGCGCGTCCTACGACCACCAGTCCGACACCCTGGCAGTCACGGTCGACGATCGCGGCCGTTGGCGCGAGAAGGTGCCCGTTCAGCACCATCAGCAGCTCCGTGGGCGCGGTATCCCGCTGATGCGGGCACTCGCCGATGAAGTGGCGATCGACCGCACGCCGCACGGAACCCGTGTCGCAATGATCTGGACCGGCCTCACACGGCGGCCGTAGGGCGTCGACTCCGAGCCGTAGGCGATCCGCTTGATTCGCAACCGATTTCGCCGTTCCGCACCGTCGATCCCGTAACATCTGCCCCGTGGAGCCGAGCCGTCGGTGGGGTGACGACCGCGCGATCCTCGACGACGAGGAGGCGCGCCGGCGCATCCTGGACGCCGCGGGCCGCTGCATCGTGCAACGCGGGAACACCCAGTTCCGGATGGGCGAGGTGGCCGACGAGGCGGGGGTGTCACGTTCCACGGTCTACCGCTACTTCCCGGGCCGCGACGACGTGCTGCTGGGCCTGATCCTGGCGCGGGTCGACCGCGCGCTCGGTGAGCTGGTGCGCTCGCTGCCCGCCCCGGACGATCCGGTGCGGTCCGTGCCCGAGATGGTGCTGGCCCGCGTCGAGTCGGTGGACGGCGATCCGCTGAACGAGGCGCTGTTCGCCGCCGAGAGCACCGCCGTGGCGACGGCCCTGGAAAAGGGTTCGGAACCGATTGTCGACACGCTGTTGCGGCACTATCAGCCCCTGCTGGAGCGGTGGAGGTCGGCGGACCGTCTGCACGCCGACCTCGATCCGAGGTCGGTGGTCCAGTGGCTGCACGCGACCACGTTGTTCCTCCTGGCGCCGTCCTGGCGATACCGCACGGCCGCGGACAAACGCGAGTTCGTCGATCAGTTCGTGGTGCGGGCCCTCGTGCCAGGGATCAGACAATAAAGGCGTATTGTCTGATGTCGGCGTTTTTCTGACTCCCCGGCGCCCGGGTGGCTCGCCGCCCCGGTGGCACATCCCGCACCCAGGAATCGAGCGGACATGAATAGTCCTGTGTCGCAGGTTTTTTCGGCCGCAGGCCTGGCGGCTCACTTGGGCCGCGGCGTGCGCCGGGTGGCCACCGACGCGGTGATCGGCGGCCGGTTGGGGTTGCCCCGCCGGGTGCGGGACATCGACGCGGCGGTGCTGTCCCGGGTGATGGGCACCACCGTCAGATCGGCCCGCGTCCTCGGCAGCGACGCCGGCACGTCGGCGCGTGCGCGGCTGGTGTTGACCGGGAAGAACGTCCCCAGCTCGGTGTTCGTCAAGCTCGCGGCGACGACCGCGGTCACCCGGTTGATGGGCGAATTGGGCCGGCTCGGACACACGGAGGTCCGGTTCTACAACCAGCTGGCCCCGCAAGTCATCGGCGTCCCCTATGCCTACGGTGCGGCATTCGATCCATGGACGGGCCGCTACCTGCTGGTGCTCGAAGACCTCCCCGCCGAGTCGTGCGAGTTCCCCGACACCTTGCACCCCCTGTCCCTGGAGCAGGCCGGCCTGATCGTCGAGTTGCTGGCCGACCTGCACGCCACCTTCTGGGACCGACTGCCCCGCGGCGGGCGCGGCCCGCTGGCCTGGCTCTATACCCCGTCCGGCGACGTCACCTCCCTGCTGACCGGCTCGCTGATGCACGCCTCGATCAGGCGCCTTGCCGAACGCACCGAAATCCCTTTGGAGAACGGCCGATTCATCGCCGACAACTACCGTGCGGTCGCCGCCCTCATCGACACTCCCCCACACACCGTCATGCATGGCGACGCCCATCCGGGCAACATGTACTTCCACGGCGGCAAGGCGGGTCTGCTGGACTGGCAGGCGGTGCGGCGCGGACACCCGGCCCGGGAACTGGCCTACACCCTGATCACCAGCCTCACGCCCGAGGATCGCCGGGCGAACCAGCGGGAACTGCTCGACGACTACCGCCGCGCGCTCGCCGCGGCGGGCGGACCCGAACTCGACCGCGACGACCTGTGGCTGCGCTACCGCCAGGCCGCGCTGTACGCCTACGTCGCTCCCCTGATCACCGCTGGAATGGGCGGCATGCAAGTCGAGGACATCGCCATGGAAGGGCTGCGCCGCGGCGTTGCGGCGCTCGACGACCTGGAAACGGTCGCCGCGCTGAAGAGTTCGCTCTGAGGCCACCCAGTTTGCGCCGAACCTGTTGCATGGGCGCCGTAAGGGTTACGCTACTTCCCGTAGCGTAATGCCGACGCGTCTGGTGCGTCTTCGGCCCATGGCGGCAAGGAGAGTCTCGTGTTCGACCTGAAGATCATTGGCGGCACCGTCGTCGACGGCACCGGCGCACAGCGCTATCGCGCCGACATCGGGATCAAAGACGGCAAGATCGTCGACGTGGTCCGCCCCGGGGACGGCGACCCTGACACGGGGGGCCTGCAGACGGCGCAGGCCACTGAAACCATTGATGCCACAGGGCGTGTGGTCGCCCCCGGCTTCGTCGACATCCACACCCACTACGACGGTCAGGTGAGCTGGGACAGCCTGCTGGAACCGTCGAGCGGTCACGGGGTCACCACCGTGGTCACCGGCAACTGCGGTGTCGGGTTCGCCCCGGTTCGTCCCGGAACCGAGCAGTGGCTGATCGAGTTGATGGAGGGCGTCGAGGACATTCCCGGCACCGCCCTCACCGAGGGCATCACCTGGGGCTGGGAGAGTTACCCCGAGTACCTCGACGCCATCGGCGAGCACAAGTTCGCGATCGACGTGGGCAGCCAGGTCGCCCACGGAGCCATCCGCGCCTACGCGATGGGCGACCGCGGCGCTCGCAACGAGCCGGCCACCCCCGACGACATCGCCGCGATGGGCCGGCTGGTACGCGAGGCGATCGAGGCGGGCGCGCTGGGCTTCTCGACGTCGCGCACGATGGGCCACCGCGCGATGGACGGCGAACCCGTACCCGGCACCTTCGCCGCCGAAGAAGAGCTGTTCGGCCTCGGCCGCGCCATGGCGGCCGGCGGGCAGGCCGTGTTCGAGCTCGCCCCGCAGGGCGCCGCGGGCGAGGACATCGTCGCGCCCAAGAAGGAATTGGAGTGGATGCGGCGACTGGGCGGCGAGATCGACCGGCCGGTGTCGTTCGCTCTGATCCAGGTCGACGCCGACCCGAAGCTGTGGCGCGAGATGCTCGACCTCTCGGCGGACGCGCACGCGGCGGGCGCTCGGCTATACCCCCAGATCGCCGCGCGTCCGTTCGGCATGATGATCGGGTTCCAGGGCCACCACGGCTTCAGCCACCGGCCCACCTACCGCCGGCTCAAGGCCGAACTCGGCCGGGAGGAACTCGCGCGTCGCCTGGCCGATCCCGCGGTGAAGGCCGCGATCCTGTCCGAGGAGGACCTGCCCGCCGACCCCACCCTCTTGTTCGACGGCATGTTCGCCCTGGTCCAACACTCCCTGCACCGCCTGTACGCGCTCGGCGATCCACCCGACTACGAGCCCACCCCGGACCGCACCGTCGCGGCCATCGCCCAGGCCCGCGGCGAGGACCCGCTGTCCACCCTCTATGACCTCATGCTCGAGTCGGACGCCACCTCGATGCTGATGCTGCCGCTGTTCAACTACGCCGACGGCAACTGCGACGCGATCCGGGAGATGCTGCTGCACCCCGCCGGCGTGCTCGGGCTTTCCGACGGCGGCGCCCACTGCGGAATGATTTGCGACGCTTCGTATCCCACCTTCCTGCTGACGCATTGGGCGCGCGACCGGCGCCGGGGCGAGAAACTGTCGCTGGAGTACGTGATCCGCAAGCAGTCCCGCGACACCGCACACCTTTTCGGTCTCACCGACCGCGGGACCATCGAGCCCGGCAAGAAGGCCGACATCAACGTGATCGACCTGGACGCCCTGACGCTGCACCCCGCGGCGATGGCCTTCGACCTGCCCGCCGGCGGGAACCGGATCCTGCAGGGAGCCAGCGGCTATGCGGCCACCATCGTCAGCGGGACGGTCACCCGGCGCGACGACGTCGACACCGGGGCCCGCCCCGGACGCCTGGTGCGTGGGGCGCGTTAAGGCTCCGGGATGAAGGCGCCCGCCGGCAACCCGACCCGCAGCCGCGACGAGGACGCGATCGGCACCCCGCCGGAGACGCCCGCGTTGGTGCCGGCGGAGCGGTATTACTCGCCGGCGTTCGCCGCGCTCGAGGTCGAGCGGATGTGGCCGAAGGTCTGGCAACTCGCGTGCATGGTCGACCACGTCGCCGAGCCGGGTGACTACTTCGAGCACCGGTGCGGACCGTACGGCGTGCTGATCGTCCGCGGCGACGACGGGGTGCTGCGCGCCTTCCAGAACGCCTGCCGCCACCGCGGCAACTCCGTGTGTGTGGGCTCGGGCTCGGGGCTGCAGGAACTCAAGTGCGGGTATCACGGGTGGACGTGGGACCTGGCCGGCGCGCTCAAGCGGGTGCCCGACCGAAAGGGTTTCGGGTCGCTCAAGTTGTCCGACTTCCCGCTGGTGCCGGCCCGGGTGGACACGTGGGAGGGGATCGTCTTCATCAATCTCGACCTCGACGCGGTGCCGCTGCTCGACTACCTGGAGGCGGTGCCCGACGATATCGCCTGGTGCCGGCTGAGCGACTTTCACTGCTACGCCACGCTGACCGTCGAGGTCGACGCCAATTGGAAGACGATCGCCGACGGCTACAGCGAGACCTACCACATCCAGACTCTGCACCCCGAACTGCTCCGCTGTGTCGATGACGTCCATGCTCCCCAACAGATCTGGGGGCATACCGGCAAATCCGACCAACCCTACGGTGTGCCGAGCCCACGCTTCGGCGGCGCGCTGAGCGACGAAGAGGTCTGGGACGCTTACGTTTACACGCAGGGCGCTCTCATGGGGGCCGGCGAAGGCACCCCCTTCCCCGCGGACGAACGACGGGACGGGCAGACCGTCCAGGATCTGATCGCTGCGCACACCCGGGCGTTCGCCGTCTCGCGCGGGGTGGACCTGGACTGGGCCGACACCGACCGCGTCACCCGGCTGCACCAGTACAACGTCTTCCCCAACATGACGCTGCTGGCCAACGCCGACCACCTCACCGTCATGTGTTCACGGCCCCGGCGCGATCCCGCCGCCACCCCCGATCAAGGCGAGCTGGTGATGTTCTTGATGACGCGGATGCCGCCGGGTGCCGCGCGGGCCAAGCCGACCGATGTGCGGATGAGCGCCGGTGAGGCCGAGCCGGGCGTGGTGCTCACCCAGGACATCCAGATACTCGCCGGACTCCAGCGCGGCATGCATCAACCGGGTTTCACCCACTTGGTGCTGTCCAGCGAGGAGCGCCGGGTCATCAACATGCACCGCAACCTCGAGCGCTATCTCGACCTGCCCCTGTCCGAGCAAGTGCGCGGCGGCGCGGCCGCATCGCCGGCGACAGAATTCGTGTTAGACACGCCGTAATCGGTCCGATGCGATTTAGAATCCGTTTCGTGATGACCCCGTCAAACCCGTGGGGGGACGACCGAGGGCGACTCGCGCATCAGCTACAGATGCGATACCAACCACTCGCGCGAAGACGCGCGCGGCGAATGTGCCAGAGCTTCGAGCGGGTCGGCGTCCGAACGGCGCCCGACCGGCTGCAGGAGATGCTGGCAGGGGCGCCGCTGGCTGCCCATGAAGCGATGGATGTCAAATTCGCGTTGATCGCGCTGCGAATCGACCGGGAAACGCGCGCCGCCCGCTACAAGCGGCTGAAGCGACAAGGCACCCGCTCGCTGATGTTCGCCGGGCTGGTCCTGGTGGTGTTGAACTTCCTGATGTGCATGGCGTACTTCTTGCTCAACCTCGCCGAGCAGGGCGCGCCTCTGTGATTCGCTGAGACCCCGTCAGCGCGGGACGACGATGCCGTTGTCGTAGGCGTAGACGATCGCCGCCGCGCGGTCCCGCAGGTCGAGTTTCCCGAAGATCCGGCCGATGTGGCTCTTGACGGTCACGCCGGAAATACAGAGTTCGTCGGCGATCTCGGCGTTGGAGAAACCCCGGCCCATCAACGTCAGCACGTCGAGCTCGCGGGTGGTCAACTCGGCGATCGCGGTGCCGCGGGGCCCGGGCGCGGCTTTGCGATAGGTGGTCAACACACGCGCGGTGACGGCCGGGTCGAGGTAGCTGTCGCCCCGGGCGACCGCCCGCACGGCGCGGATCAGTTCCTCGGCGGAGGAGTCCTTGAGCACGAAGCCGGCCGCCCCGGCGCGCAGTGCCTCGGACAGCAACTCGTCCTCGTTGAATGTGGTCAGCGCCAACACCGGCGGTGTCCCGCCGAGCCTGCGCGTCGCCTCGATCCCGTCGACCCGCCGCATGCGCAGATCCATCACGACGACGTCGGGCCGGTGTTCGGCCACCGCGGCGGGCACCTCGTCACCATCGGAGCATTCCGCGACGATGACGAACCCGTCCTTGCGGCGCAGGATCCGGCGCAGCCCCGACCGCACCAGGTCCTGGTCGTCGACGAGGAGGACGGTGATCTCGTGCGGCTCGGGCATATTTGGGATCACGCCTTGCACCACCACGGCCGCCAGCCCGCGTCGCCCTCGTGCAGCGGTATGTCGGCGCGCACCGACCATCCCTCCGGCGTCGGGCCGACGTCGATAGCCCCGCCCAGCAGCTCGACGCGCTGGCGCATGCCGCGCAACCCGCGCCCCTCAGCGGACAGCGGGGCGGCGATCGCCACCGGCAATCGATTCTCGACCGCGAGGCTGGCCGAGGCCGCTGAGACATGAAGCACCACCGTCGATTTCGAGTCGGGGGCGTGTTTGGCGATATTCGCCAGCGATTCCTGGGTGATGCGATACAGCGCCAAGCCGACGGCCGCCGACACGCGGTCGGTGGGCCCCTCGGCGCGCAGCGTGAGGTTCAGCCCGGCGCGCTGAAAGTCCGCGACGAGCCCGCCGACGTCATCGATGCCGGGTTCGGGCGTCGTCTGCGCGGCTTTCGTCGGGGAGCCGTCCAGCAGCCCGACGGTCCGCCGGATGTCGGCCATCGCCTGCCGGCCCAGGCGTTCGGCCTGTTCCAGCGCCTCGACCGCGTCATCGACGTCGCGGTCCTGCTGCAGCCCTCGGCGCGCGCCGGTCACATGCAGCAGGGTGATGCTCAGCGAGTGGGCGATGACGTCGTGCACTTCGCGGGCGATGCGCCGCCGCTCGTCGGCCGCCGCGTGTTCGGCCAACAACTTCTGCGCCTCGATCTGTTCGGCCAGCAGCAGCCGTTGGGTGCGCATCACGTAACCGAGGAGCCACCCCGCCCCGACGAAAGCCAGGTACAGCCCCACCGCGTCCAGCCGGTGCAGTGCGGACGCGGCGAGCAGCAGCGCGGCCACCGACGCGGCGGATAACAGGCCGACCGCAATGGAGCTCAACGTGGCGATAGACAACACCAGCAGCACCAGCAGCGCCGGGGCGAAATCCGCGTGAATGGGTGTCGACGTGCCGAACAGCATCATGGCGGTGGCAGTCATCCAGGTCGCCCACATCAGCCCCGGGCTGAGCTTCGTGTTCAGAAAGAAGAACACCAGTGTCGGCGCGATGGACACCGCGAACGCGGCCAAACCGACGGGCAGATCCGCGATGGGGCGCTGCAGGATCGCGATCACCGCGCCACCGACATGGCTCACATCAACGGCGATGAACGACGCCCAGGTCAGACCGACGGGAATCAGCTCGCCCCGCCGGCGAAGCTGTTCCCGCACGTATCTCGTTGCGGCACGCAACATCGTCCAATCGTAGAAGAGCGCGACACCAGCGCACACCATGCCGTGGGCGGGCAATCGCCTCCTACCGTGGTAGGAGACAAAGACTCCACCTCGGCACGACGCGCACCACCCGGTCGCCTTCCTAACGTTCCAGTCATGACATGGACACTGCTGCACGACCGGATGGCCTTCATGGCCGAAGTGATCAAAGCCGCCGAGACCGATCCCGAGGCGGCGCTCGCGTCGGTCGCCGCCTCACCCGAGGTGCCCAGGCTGTTCGGCGACGACGAGGGCCTGCTGCTTTCGCTGGGACAGCGTTGGATCACCATGCTGGTGGCCAAGCTGGACCAGGCCGCACACGAGGGCGTGGCGGCCGAGCAGGTGCGGGCCGATCTCGAGGCCGCCGAGCCCGGCCTGCACGCCCTGGTGCGGATCGGCTCGCGGCAATCGCTGCGGCTCCGTTCCCTGTCCCGGGGCGAGCACGTCGCCGTGGGCCTCTTCGGTGGGCCGTCCGGTGATCGGCAGACCGTTGCATGACGGACGGGGAATGCTGACGCGGCTCACCGGCCGCTACGCGGTTCTGATCGTCGGCCTGTGGGTTCTGGCGGCGGCGGCCGCCAATGTGGTTGTCCCGCAACTGGAGCGGGTCGTCGACTCGCACGCCCGGTCGTTCATGCCCACCGACGCACCCAGCGCGGTCGCCGCGTCGCGGGCTGCCGAGTTGTTCGGTCAGACGCCGAGCAACAACTTCGTATACGTTGTGCTGGAACGCGATCAGACGCTGACGGCGGGCGACCGCCGGTTCTATGACGCGATGACGGCGGCCCTGAGTTCCGACCGGCGTCACGTGTACGCGGTGACCGACCTGTGGTCGCAGCCCACCACGGCCGCCGGCGCGCAGAGTCGGGACGGGCGGGCCGTCAGCGTCATGGTGCGGCTGGCCGGCATGCTCGGCACGGCCCAGGCGCGCGATTCGGTCAACGCCGTCCGCGCCACCGTGCGGAGCCTCTCACTGCCGGCCGGCCTGGAAGTCCATGTCACCGGGCCCGGCGCGACGATCGTCGATGAGTTCTCCGCGATCGATCGACAGATGCTCGGCATCACCGCCGCCACCATCGGCCTCATTCTGCTTCTGCTGCTGGTCGTATACCGATCGCCGATCGCGGCCGTGATTCCGCTGATCTCCGTCGGCCTGGCGCTCGCGCTGGCCCGCGCCGTCGTCGCGGCCCTCGGACAGGCGGATGTGGTTGAGGTATCGCTGTTTTCGGTGGCGCTCATGGCGGCCATGACGCTCGGCGCGGGCACCGATTACGCGATCTTCCTGGTCGGCCGCTACCAGGAGGGGCGCCGCCACGGCGTCCCACCACCCCGGGCACTGGCGGAGGCCTACCGTTCCATCGCGCCCGTCGTGATCGGGTCGGCACTGACCGTGTCGGTGGCGCTGGCCTGCCTGGTGTTCGCCCAGGTGGGTTCGTTCCGCAGCGCCGGGCTGCCCTGTGCCATCGGCATTCTGGCGACCATGCTCGCCGCGCTGACCCTGACGCCGGCCCTGATGAGCCTGGCCATACGCCGGGGCTATCTCGAACCGCGCCCGTCGCGCACGGCTCGGCGCTGGCGCCGCGTCGGGACGGCCGTCGCCAGGTGGCCGGGGCCGATCCTGGTCACGGCGGGCGCGTTGACGCTGCTGGCCGCGCTACCGCTGGCGAGCATGCGGATCGGCTTCAACGAACCCGCCGCCACGCCGTCGGCCACCGACTCCAATCGCGGATACGTCACCGCCGAACGCCATTTCGCGGCCAACGCACTGCTGCCCGACGTCATCGCGATCCAAGCCGACCACGACCTGCGCAACCCGGCCGGCCTGATCGCCATCGAGCGAATCACCCGCCACATCATGGCTGTACCGGGCGTGCGTGCGGTGCAGTCCGCCAGCCGCCCCGACGGCACGGTGCCCGACCAGGCCACGCTGAGCTATCAGGCCGGCGTGCTCGGCCGCCAGTTCGGGGACACCATGGATTCGCTGACCCAGCGCCTCGGGCGGGTCTCCGAACTCGACGACGCGCTGGCGCAGACCCAGCGTGCGGTGGAGGGCCTCGGCAACGGATTGCGCGGTGGCGGTGCCGGACTGGCCGAGGTGTCCGGCGCCGCGCAAGACATGCGCGCCGGGATGGACGGATTGCAGCGCAACGTCACGACCGTGTCGGCTTACCTCGACCCGCTCCGGGACTTCGTCGGGCAAACCCCCGACTGCGCCGCCAACCCGATCTGCTCGACGGTGGACCGCGTGCTCCAGCCGGTCGACGGCCTGGTGCAGACCTCGAGCCGCCTGCGCGCCGGCGCCGCGGAACTGACCAGCGGCTCGAGCACGGCCGCCACTGCGATATCCGGTCTGCCGCAGAGTGTGGCGTCCATGAAAGGCGCGCTGGCACAGGCGCGTTCGGCCACCCACGACCTGCTCAGCCTGAGCGACACGCTCGGGCCCCAGTTGCGGCAGTTCACCGACTACCTGGACGAGATCGCGACGCAGTTCCGGGGCAGCGCGGCGGCCGACTTCTACCTGCCCCAGCGGGCGCTGACCGATCCGCGCTACGCCGCCGCGCTGGCCCAGCTGATTTCCCAGAACGGCCGTGCCGCTTACCTGTTGGTCTACGGCGACGGCGCGGAGTGGGGTGCTGACGGGGCCAAGCGGGCGGACCAGGTGCGGGCCGCCATCAAGGAGGCCACCAAGGAAGGCACTCTGACCCCCACCGAGGTCGACCTCGCCGGCGTCGGCCCGGTGACCGCCGACCTGCAGCGCTTCGTCGCCGGGGACGTCAAGCTGCTCGTGGGCGCCGCGTTGGTGCTGATCTTCGCGATCGTCACGGCGATGCTGCGCAGCCCGGTCGCCGGCCTGGTCGTCGTCGGGACCGTCGTCACCTCCTACGCATCGGCCGTGGGCGCCAGCGTGCTGATCTGGCAGCACGCGTTGCACCACGATCTGCACTGGGCGGTCGCGCCGATCGCGTTCATCGCGCTGATCGCCGTCGGGGCGGACTACAACCTGCTGCTGGCGTTGCGCATCAAACAGGAAGCCGCAGCGGGCCTGCGGACCGGCATCATTCGCGCGTTCGGCGGCACCGGCGGTGTGGTCACCGTCGCCGGCATCGTCTTCGGGCTGACCATGCTGGCGTTGCTCAGCAGCAGCGTGCTGAGCATCGCCCAGATCGGCACCACCATTGCGGTGGGGCTGTTGTTGGACACCCTGGTCGTGCGGGCGTTCATCGTGCCGTCCATCGTGGCGCTGCTGGGCCGTTGGTTCTGGTGGCCGCGCACCCTCCCCCGCCGGGCTGATGCCGCTGTGGAACCCGTTGCGGCGCCGCCAGTTCCGGCCGCTACTGCTGCGGGATGGTGACGGTCGACGGCAACCCGACCAGCACCCCTTCCACGTCGCCGTCGGCGCTGACCATCAGGCCGCGTCCCGGCGGCAACGCTTGAGCGCGCACCGCGCGGTTGATCCGGTTCTGCGGGTCGTTGTCCATATAGAGCTGCGCGACCTTCGCCGAGTTCTGGAACCTCATCCACGGATCCATCTGCAGCGTCGCCCAGTTCGCACTGTTGCGGGTGGTGAACACGTGCAGGCCGATCTGCCGGGCCCGTTCCATCAGCTTCCACAACGCCGCCCCCACCGGGGGTTTGGGTGGGTAACTCTGATCGGGTCGGAGGTCTTGGACATCGTCGATGAGCACGAAATGCCGCGCACCCTCCCACGGCTTGAGCGCACGCAGCTCCTCCTGACTCAAGCCTTTGGGCGGTAGCCGGGGCAGCAAGATCTGCTGCGCAAGTTGGGTTACCACCTCGTCGATCTCGTCTTGGTCATAGGCGTACGCGCGCACATAGCCCGGCCCGCTTAGGTCCCGCAGCCCATGCGGCGCGGTCTTGGGGTCGATGAGCGTCAGCTGCGCTTCCTCGGGGCTGAACCGGCTCATGATCGCCTCGCCGATCGACACCAGCGACAGCGTCTTGCCGCAACCCTGCCGGCCCAGGATCATCAGCCCCGGGCTCTCCCGGAGCTTGAGCGGAACCGGGCCCAGTTCGTGTCGCTCACCGATGGCGAAGGCGATCGACAGGTCGTCCCCACTGGGATGCGCTGCCTCGTATTCGAGGATCGCCCGCAGCTCCACCCGCTGCGGAAGCCGCTGCAACGTCGCGTGTTTGGTCACGCCCGCCACGTCGGCGATCCGCGCGCCGACGTCGACGATGCTAACCAGTGCCCCGGTCGCGGCTTCGGTCAGGGCCGGGATGCCGACCCGCAGCTCGTGCAGGCTGTCGGTCAGACCGAAGCCCGGCCGGTTCAGCGTCCGCCGCGCGGCGTCACGCGACTCGAGCGACGAGTGCCCCATCTGGCTTTCACTCGGGTCGGCCAGTCGCAATTGGATTCGCGCCGTGGCATTTTGCAACAGGCTCTGCCGCTGCCCGTGAATCCAGCCGCCGGCACTGCACATCACGTGGACCCCGTACTCGGGGCCGCGGCTGCTCAGCGAGATGATGCGATCCCCCAAGACGGTGTCCTTCGAGTACACGTCGTCGTAGTCGTCCACCACCACGAACACGTCGCCGAAGGGGTCGTTGGCGTCGGTACCGCCCAGCCCGTCGCTGCCCGGCGCGAACCGGCGTTCGCGGAAGCCGTCGAGGTCGATCTTCAAGCGCCGGAACGAATTCTCGCGCGCGTCGATCAACGCGTCCATGCTGCTCAGGATGCGCTCGATGCCCTCGGCATCCTTCGGTGACACGATGTCGGTGACGTGTGGCAACGACGCCGCCTGCGCCAGGGTGGCACCGCCGATGCAGAAGAACGTCACGCGCGCCGGGCTGTACATCGCCGCCGCCGAGCACATCAGCGTCATCAGCGTGGTCGTCTTGCCCCGCTGCTTGGCACCCACCACGATCACGTTGCTGCGCAGCGCGTCGATCGCGTGCACGACCTGCTTGGACTCCTCGGGGATGTCCATCACGCCCACCGGAAACATCAGGCCCGCGTTCTGGCCGTAGTCCACATGCCAGGGCTTGCCGCGGTAGGCCGACACCAGGACGTCGACCGGCTCGGGGTCCTCCAGCGGCTCGAGCCAGGGCCGCCGCGGCGACCGGTGCGGGACATGCTGCAACGATTCCCGCAGCACGTCGACGATCTTCTTCCGCTTGAAACCGTCGTCGTGGTAGAGGAATTCGTCGGGCTCGGTGTCGACGGCGGCCGCGGCCTCCAGCGCCGCGGCGTCGGCGGCGTCCAGCGGCTGGTACTGCCAGTTGTAGAGGCGCGGCTTGGTCAGGGTCATGTCGACGGTGGTAGCGACCTCCTTGCCCTTCGGGACCACGAAGGGAGCCGAGAGGTAGAAGCAGCGGAACGGTTCGAGGTCGCGCGGCCCCACCTTCAGCAGCGCGAAGCCGTTCTCTTTCGACGGCAGGTGATAGGCGGCGTCGGAACCGATCACCTCGCGGCTGTCGTCACCGGACTCGGCGCGCAGCGCTATCCGAAACGCGATGTTGGACTTGACCTTCTGCAACGAGGACAGGTCCAGCCGCTGACCACCCAGCATGAAGAACACGTTGGCGCCGCGGCCTTCCTGGCCGATGTGGATGATCAGGTTGATCCACTTCTCGTGATTGGCAAAGAGTTCGAGGTACTCGTCGACGATGACGAGCAGGACGGGCACCGGCGGTAGGTCCCGGCCGGCGAGCCGGATCTCTTCGTAGTCGTTGGCGTCGCGCGCGCCCACCGACGTGAACAGCTCATAGCGCTGCTTGATCTCGCCGTCGATGACCCTGCGCATCCGCTCCGCCAGATGCCGCTCGTCCTTGCCCAGGTTCGACAGGGCGGCCACCACGTGCGGGATGCCCAGGATGTCCTGCGCCGCCGATTCGAACTTCATGTCGACGAAGATGACGTTGAACGTCTCCGGCGAGTGCGTCAGCGCGATGCCGTAGACGAGCGACAGGAAGAACTCCGACTTTCCCGAACCACTGGTGCCGATGACCACGGAGTGAAAACCGAAGCCGCCGAAGTCTTTCGCGCGGATGATGATGTTCTGTAGCTCGCCGGTGGGTTTCGCGCCGACCGGGATCTCGCACCACCGCTCGTCGCCGCGGCCGCGCCGCTCGGCCCACAACCGGTCGACGTCCAGTTCGCGGGGATCGATGATGCCGAGTCCGCGCAACAGTTCGGCCGCGCCGCCGGTCGAATCGGTGATCTCGCTGCGGCTGGTCGGTGACCACCGCGCCATCGCCCGGGCGTACCGGTAGGCGCGATGGATCGACAGCTGGTCGGCGTGCGCGAAGAACTTGCCGCGCACCCGTAACAGCGGCGCCGGGCGCCCGTCTTCGCCGTCGGCGTCTGAGCCGTTCCAGCCGAATTTGACGTTGCCGTTGACCGGTGTGGTGTGCCGCTCGCCCATCTCGAAGACCTGGTCCTGAGCGAAGCCCACGCCGGTGCCGATGCGAGAGGCGAGGCGCAGCAGGGTGATTCCCGCCTTTCCGACCTGCCCGACCACGCTCTCCCACGCGTCGGGGCTGCCGGTGTTGTCGTCGACGATCACCAGGTGCGGTCCCAGATCGACGGAGTCGCCGCCGGTCTCGAGCGCCGAACCCATCGCGGTCGGGCTGGCCGCCGCCAGCGGTGTCCACGCGCCACGCTTGCCCTTCATATGCAGCTCGGCGCCGAGGGTCTCCTCCAGCTCTTCCGGGGTGGCGAAGATCAGGCGTCGCCAGCCGCAGGCGTCGAACAGCTCGTCGTGCAGGTTGTGCGGCAACCACACCATCCACGACCACACCTCGGGGTTGCGGGTGACGACCATCAGTTTCACGTCGCGCGGGTTGTGAAACACCGCGAGCGAGCACAACACCGACCGCATCAGCGAGCGCAGCCGGTCCAGGTCTTCGCCGACGAAGCTGAAGCCCGGCGCCGACCGCAGGTTGACCACCTTGGCGATGTCGCGAATCTTGCGCTGCTCCAAGATGAAATCGCGCAGCGCCTGCCCGGTGACGGGTTCAAGTTCCTCGTCGGAGGCGATGTCCGGCCACGTCACCGACAAGACGGAGTCCGGGGCGTGCTGCACGCCGGTGCCCAGCCGCACCTCCAAGAAATCCGCGTCGCCGCGGCCGCGCTCCCACATCCGCGGGCCGCCGATGATCGCCCCCAGCCCACGCGGATCGGAGTGCACCGCGTGCTGCCATTCGCGCTGCGCGCACACCGCGGTCTGAATCTCGTCACGGTTGGAGTCCAGGTCGCGCAGGTAGCGGCGGCGGCCCTTTTCCATTTCGCCCCAAGTGATCTTGCGAGCCCGCCCGAAGCGTCCGGAGAACGCCAGCATGCTGAACGCGCCGATGCCCATCAAGGGGAAGAACCCCGTCGACAGGCTGCGCACGCCGGACACGTAGAGCATGACGATGGTGCCGATCAGCGCGACGATCAACGCCGGCACCCCGATCATCACCCAGATGTTGCGGGGCTCGCGCTCGGGCAGGGCGATAGGCGCACTCGGCGCTACCCGAACGGGTTTCGGCGGTTCGATTCTGACCCGGTTGATCGGAAACGCTTTCTTGGACATCCCTAGCCTCCCGCCTTCGCCGATGTCGTCACCACAGCCGCCTTGCCGAGCGCCGGCACGGTGTCGCGCGCCACGAGTGCCGCCTCCCGCGACAACGCCGGGCCGGCAGCGAACGTGCGCAGCAACGGCCACGGCGCCTGTACCGCCGAGGCCGGGTCGAGTCCGAGCGCGCGCAGCGTGTCGTCGTTGGCGGCGATGCCGAAACGGACACCGTTGTCGGACACCCAGAACAGCGATTCGCGGGAATCGGATGTGATCACCCCGCTGGTCGAGGTGACGAAGTTGGCCGCCCCCGGCAGCACCAGCACCTGGTTGGCGACCACCGACGCCGGGTCCCGGTCGTCGCGCACCAGGTGCACGATCCGGTCGTCGAGGTAGGAGTACACCGGGAGGCCCCGCCCGTTGTAGACGACGACCCGGGCCTGCGGGTCCGTCGAACCCTTCTCCCATCCGACGCAGGTGGTCGGATTCGCTGCGGTGTCAACGAAATTCAGTCGCTTGGTCGGGTAATAGTCCACGTCCAGCGAGTTCACCTGGGGGATGTTGACCAACACGTCGGGGGTCACCACGCGCGGGGCCGTCGACCCGTAGGAGTTCGCGCTGCGGAGCAGGTCGGCGACGAAGCTGGTGATCTTCTGGACGCCGTCAGGCAGCAAAACGTAGAACTGCTTGCCGCCGCCGGCGGTTTGGGCCTGCAGCACCGCGCCCACCTGCGAGCCGGAGACCCAGGTCGACGGCGTGCCCGCCTGCGGGACGTCCGGGACGCGCAGCGGCTCGGTCGCCGGCAGCCCGTCGTAGAGCGCGCGCGAAATCTCCACCGGTGACGTCACTCCCGGATCCAGGCCCAGGCTCAGGGTGATCGCTCTGCTGGCCGGATCGACCTGCGAACGTTTGCCGCCCCAGATCACGTACGTGTTGCCCTCGAACGTCACGAGCACGCCGGCGTCGTCGGCCAGCGGTGCCGCGCGGTCACCGCCGTTGAGCGCGCCCGCGATTGACGTGACGACCGGCTTCTCCCCGCTGCGCGGGCGCCCGGCCGTATCGCACACGGCCCACGCCGAGATCGCGCCCCGGTTCACCGGCATCGCCGCCGGCGCGCCCGGGATACCGATCAGCGGCCCGGTCGGATACTTGGCGATCTCGCTGCGCTTGACCCACGTCGGCGGGTTCGCCGTGCCGGTGGCCAGGCGGGCGGAGGTCAGATTGAGGGCCGGATAGAGCCGGCCGTCGATGCGGGCATAGATCGCGCCGGAATCACGGTCGCCGATGATCGCCGATTCGCCAACCGCGCCAGTCGGTTTCAACACGTTCAGCAGCATCATCCACCCGGCGGCGATGGCCACCAGCAAGATCGACAACACCAACGCGGCGGTCTGCTTGCGGTCGTCGTGCTTCATTCGGACTGAGAACCGGGTGGTCGCCGCGCGCAACCGTCGGTTGTAGAACAAGTGACCGGAATTCTGGTCACGGTTCGACAAACTCAGCGGCATGCTCAATACCCCTTCGGTGATCGGCGAGGATCGGCCTGCTGAATCAGATCGGCCAGATTCGACGCGTCCCCGGCGA
Organism: Mycobacterium sp. E342; assembly: GCF_001667665.1. Classification (NCBI taxonomy): domain Bacteria; kingdom Bacillati; phylum Actinomycetota; class Actinomycetes; order Mycobacteriales; family Mycobacteriaceae; genus Mycobacterium; species Mycobacterium sp. E342. Next base: position 18,733 of record NZ_LZJM01000245.1, on the reverse strand, counting down.
CGTGATAGCGGCCCATCGCATAGTTGATGAACGCGCACGCCTGCGCCACCAAGTTGTGGATGTCGCGTGACGTGCCCGGCTCGTGATAGGCCGCGAATGTGGGCGCGATGAATTGCCAGGCACCCTTGCTCGGTGTCCCCCGCGCGGCGTTGGAATCCCAGCCGTTGACCGCGTTGGCGTTGTAATTGGACTCGCGGCGAGCGACCAAATCCATGCCGCGTTCCCAGCGGGCACGCGCAGCCGGGTTATGAATCCCCTTGATATCCAATGCTTTACGGATCGCCGCTATGACGGCCCCGCGCCCGTTGCCCTGATCGCCTCGCATCGCCGCCCGCCTCTGTCGGTAGCGCAGCCGCCGCAGCCGCAGCGCCAGGAGTCGTGCCCGCCGGCGCGAGTTCAGGACGTGTCGGTGCTGGGCGCGCAGCCTCGCCGCCATCCGGACCATGGCTTCACGACGCGCCATCGGGGTATCGGGCGTCGACGCGGCGTCAGTTTTGGCGTCGTCGAGGTTCGCCCGGGTGGCCACCCTCGCTTCCGCGTGGCCGGCGCGCGCCGCCGCCATGATTCGTGCCAGCGCGCGGTCCGTGGTGCTCGCCTGGCGGAGTTCGTTCAGCGTGTTTATCGACCTTTGCGCCGCGGCGGCGGGCAGGCCGTCGGTGCTCACCTCGCCGGGCTGCCGCGTGTTGTCGACCCGGGCGGCGGTGGCCTCACCGGCGAACAGGGCGTGGCCGCGGGCCAAGACCGCCACCGCGTGCCTCGTCAGCGGATCAGTCAATGACTGCCCCACCCTGGTCCCCTTTTTCCCACACCCTCTGGCCGCGCAAATCCGTACTCAATAGCATGCACGAATCCGCAGTTGCGCTGTCAATAACGAGCGATTACGTAGCGACCCTACTGCCGGGCGCGTGGACCGACCACTCACCTTCCGGCGAAGCGCGAATGGCTTGCCGTGCCGCCTATTCCTTTGCCTCGTCCTCGGTGGGCATGATGACGATCCGGCGATTCGGCCGGTTGGTGACCACGGTGGGTTTCTCCTCACCGGGCTTGGGCCCCGGCGGGCTCGGCGGCATCGTCAGGCGGCCCTTGACGGGCTGGCCGTTGGGCACGCCGGGCGCCGAGATCCGCTTCTCCGGAGGCTTCTCCTTGTTGCCGCCTTCGCCGTGGCCGCCCATCGCTCCGGGCGGCATCATCCCCATGCCGCCCATGCCGGTCTGCCCCGACACGGTGGGCGCGCCACTGACCGGCGGCATCATGGCCGCCTTAGCCGCCCCGGCGGGGGTCGTCGGCGGGGATGACGTCGGCACCGGCGGCGGCCCCAACGAGCTGGCCGGGGTGGTGCCGCCGCCGCCGAGGCCCGCGCCGCCACCGCCCGAGCCCAGGCCGCCGCCGGCTCCGGAGCCCGGGCCGACGCTGTCGACCAGGTGCGCGTCGCTCGCCAGTCCGGCTCCGTGGGCGCCGCCCTGCACCGCGCTCATCAGCGGCTGGATGGCACTCTGGCCGGCCTGCATCGCCTGCTGCGGGAGCTGTGTCAGCGGCTGCATGATGCCGCCGACCGCGCCGCCGAGCGCGCCCGTGATGCTTTGCAGCATCTGCTGCATCATCTGCGGCGCTTGCTGACCGACGTTTTGCATCTGCTGCGCTGACTGAGCTTCGTTTTCGGGAAATTTCGCGGCCGCGTCCGCGGCGTGCGCACGGCGGTCCGCGTCTGCGGCTGCGGCGTCGGCGGCGTCCTTGGGTACACCGGCGTTGCCCGTCGAATGCAGCAGCGCCTGAAGAATGTCGGCAGGGGCGGTCCCGCCCACGGAAGCGGGGAAAGGCATAGGCGGTGGTGCTTCCGGTGCACCAACCAACCCTCCCAATACGGCTGGAGCGCTCTTAATTGTGTCGCCGCCCCCGGTCATATCCTCACCTCCACCCCGCCTGCAAACCCGTGCAAGCGCTTAGTGCGCGTAAGCGCACGCCATCAGTTTGGCATAGCAGGCTGAGATTGGTATTCACCTCGGATTTTGGGCAATGCCCTCGGCGCCAGCGAGATGGCTGATGACGTCGAACCAGGCCATGTGGTAATTCGCGAGGTACTTATGCCCATCGATCATGGCCTCAATTGCGGCGAGCAACGTCCAATCGCCCACGGCGCCAGGGTCATGATTCGGATAAGCCGTAAGCACTAAATTCTGGATATCGGCGATGCACGTGCGCAGGAGCTGAGTTTCGTTTTCGAGTACGCCCGTACGCCGTACGGCCGGCGCCGCGATCGCCTGCGCGATTCGAGGTAGTCCGTCGCGGCGGCGCACGGCTTCCACGAGGGCGGGCCCGAGCTCGTCTACCTGCGGTGCGGCGGACCGGGCCGGCCGGTCGCCGGTCAGCGGGGGCGCCTCGGGGTCCGCTTCGGCGACGTAGGTGTTGTGCTCGTGGGCGGCGGCTACCACGACGGCACCGAGCAGGTCGACCACCGTCGCGTCTCGGCGCCGTGGGGCTGGCTCGAGCAGGGTCACGTGCGCGGGCAACTTCACGTGGGGCGGAATCCATCCGCCAGCGAGATCCGTAACGAGCAGGGTGGTCGTGCCGTCGTCACGCAGCCCGGCCGCCCACGAAATTCGCGGCTCCTGTCGGGCGACCGCATCGACCAGCCGCTGCAGCCGCTGCTGCTCGACTGCCCTGCTAGATACCGAGCCGGCGGCAGCGCCGGTTGCCGCTGACATCACTGACGCGCCGACCATGCTCGACGAGTTGGCGCTCGCCTGTCCGGGCGCCGCTCCCGCTGTCCCACGCTCCACTGGAGAAACAAGCGGTCCGCCCGCGGACGGGGAGGATCCCGGCGAGGGCGCGACCGGCGCGCCCGAGACGGGTCCCGCCGGAGCCGAAGGCATGGCAGGTGGCGTCGCGACCGATGGGCGCAGATCGGAGCCATAGGCGGGCAACGGCCCAGCGGGAACACTCGGGGCGACACCCGCGGGCGTCGATCCAGACCACGATCCACCCGTCATTACTGGCGTCACCGGCGCAGCTCCGCCGCTTACCGGTGGCGCGGGAGCGGCTGGCGGGGGTGTATCAACCGGACCGCTCGTCGACACGAAGACCCCGGCGCTAGGTGCAGTTGGCGCCACGGGCGGCGTCCCCGCCGGTGGCCCGGCCTGCGGAGGCGTACCGGCGCCCGGCTCCATCGCGTTGATCGCGCCTGACGACAACCCCTGTGCGCCAGCGCCTGCCTGCTGCCCCGTCGCCATCCCGGATGCGAACGACTGCGCCAGGTTAGGCGAGACGCCCTGCCCGAGACCGGTAGGCGACATTCCTCCGCCAACGCCATGGATCGGTGAATTCATCAGTGGAGCACTCGGAGCTACACCAGTTGCCGTTGGCAAGCCAGGCGAAATACCGGGTGGATTGGTACCCGGGACTTGACCTCCGTGCCCAAAGCCTGTCCCGTACCCCGCCGGTTCCGCCGTCGAACCGCTGCTACCACCTGCTGTCGGGCCACCGTGGCCAGGACCGCCCCCGTACCCCGCCGGTTCCGCTGTCGGACCGCCGCTGCCACCAAGCGTTGGGCCGCCGTGACCAATGCCGCCACCGAAACCCGTCCCGCCTTGCGGCGCTCTCAGGTCAGCCTCGCTGAGCGGTGGCGGCGATGAAGGAATTCCAGAGTTGAAGCCATTCTCGCGCGCCCAAGTTCGGGCATCGCCGCCTACGCCTTCGGCATCCAGTATCTTTTGGGTCGCAGTCATGAGTTTGTCGCCCGTATTCAGACTCGCATTGGCCGCATCCCCATTGCAGCGCAACTGAACGGCCTGCACCTCTGCAACTTGTTCCGGAAGCGGCTTTTTTGACGCGAGGATTTGGTCGATTTCTTGGTTACCTGTATTTGCTATGTCCGACAATCGACTTCGAAGGTAATCGATCGCGTCAGCGCCTGAATCGAAGGCTGAGGCCTTAGCCTGGTACTTCTCAGCCAGATCCAGATGAAACTTCTCGCCTTGCTGGTACCTCGAAATCAGGTCGTCCGCCGTGTGGCCCTGATTGTGTGCCGCAATAACCGCCCACTGATTGCGCAGGGCTTCCGAAAACATTTGCTGCTCCGCGCAGGCCTGGCTCCAATATTGGGCGCCGGCACGGAGAGTCGTCGATGCTGCTGGCCACCAGGGCCCGATCAGCGCCGCCGTCCACTTTCCAGGCGGGAGGTCAGCCCCCACCACATATCCTCTTCGTTACAGCGTCCTTGGCATTCACGTCATGGACCGCCGCCCGGAACTCGGCCTCGGTGGCGGCGCACTCGCTGCTCTTTGCGGTGTCCGTCAAATATGCCGCCGCGAGAGCTCGCGCGGCATTACGGTGTTCGGCGTCGAGAGCCGGATCAGTGGCCGCATTGCTAAGCATGACAGCCGAATTAGTTAGCGCGATAGGTGCGAATGCTTTGTCACCGCCATTGGTGTCGACCTGTACCGCCAGTGCGGCCAGCTTGTATGTGTCGCAAAGTTCTTGCTGAGCAGCCGTGATCTCCGCAGCGCCGTAGGTCGGCGTAGAAGCGGTTGTTGGGGATCGCGACTCTGTCGGCCGTACCAGCGCAACGATCAAAGCAGCGGTGGCGACAACAGCCGTCACGGCTAAGACAATCGCCTGCCACGGACGTGGACGCGGCGCCGGCTGTCCGGAATAGTTCGGCGACCAGTTTCCAATAGGCGCCTGCCCACCCGGCCCCATGCCAGATCCCGAAAGCTGGTTCCCCACCGTCCACCCCCTCTGCAAAGCCGACGAAACTCGATGGACACGGTTCCCCGATTATGCGTGCCCTCTTCCACTTCATAGTGGAACAGGCAACGGCGGGGCGAGCAATTCACCGTTTGCTGCGCGCTTCTCTACACCCTCGGTTCGAACGCGGCTATTCTTCGTTGCCAGCCACCAGGGCGGCAAGGGCTATCAAAGCGTTCCAAAGCTCTAGCTGTATCCGAGGAACCGGCCTACTAGCACCCTGGTCCTACCCTACTAGCACCCTGGTCCTACGGAGTTCGCTCGGGCACACAGGAGTGTCGGCGACTCTTGATCCCCACTCCAGCCCCGGCTTGACGCGAACGTGGTTCGTCACACCATTCGTACCAAGCTAGCCATCCGCGCACCCTGCGGCCGCGGTCACCCGCTACCGCAAACTCTCTTCATCTCAGAGTCCTTGGCGTTGACATCGTCGACTACTGACTGCCATGCGGGGTCCGTGCGCTGCAGTTGGCTTCCCATGGCCGTGGCATGCGTGTACGCAGTGGCGAGTGTGAGAGCGGCCACTCGATCGCCAGCCGCTAACGCCGGAGCTGAGTCGACCGCCTGCTGGAGCATAAGTGCCGCATTAACAGTGGCGACGCCAGCCAACGCTGCGTTGTCGCCATTCGTATCGATTTGGACAGCGCGCGCGGCCACGCCATAGAGATCGCAGAGCTTTTTGTGCGCGGCGGCGGCCTCCGCGGTCGTATACGTAGGTGCTGCAGATGTGGTCGCGGAGCCGATGGCGGGATTATTGGCCGGCCTTGTGAGCGCCACAACCAGTGCTGCGCCACCAAGCAGAACGCCAACCGACGCAATGGCTACCGCCGGCCAAGCAATTGGACGCTTGATGGTTCGAGGCGCGTAGGCCGGCTGCCACTGACCCGCTGGCGGCCCTATTGGTGGTTCCCCACCTCCGTAGTTTGGAGGCATCTCCCCCATCAAGCCCTCCTCACGTTGCCCCATACCGTAGAAGCGAATCTGTTCATTATCTCCCTGCCCTGCGCCCCTCAACGTGGACCGACGCCCCGAAGATGCGCCAGGTGCCGGGCCGCGGTGCCTAAGCAACTCCGGTATGTAGTCCTCTCCGGTCTAATCGAAAACGGATCCTTCGCCTGGATGGCACCTTGCAACGCGCCGCAGCAACGTGCACCTAGTTAGTGCGCAGGATTCATGGTTTTCGATAGCAGGCCAGGACCCTCGATCACCCGCGGTCCCCGTAGCTGTCAATCCAAGCTTCTTCGTCTCTTCATTCCACTAACATGCTGACCGGTGGATGAGCCAGGTCAGCCCTTCGAACCCCTGCCGTTTGGTCGTTACCAATTGCTCTCCGTGATTGGTGAGGGTGGCATGGGCACCGTTTACAAGGCTCACGACACCATCATCGGCCGCGATGTTGCCGTCAAAGTGTTAGCGGGTGCGCTCGGCTCGGAGCCCGGCTATGTGGAGCGGTTCCGCCGCGAGGCCCACACCGTCGCCCGCTTAACCGAGGCCCACATCATTCCCGTCTTTGACACAGGCGAGGTCGACGGCCGCCTCTATCTCGTGATGCCCCTTGTAGACGGCGTGGACCTTGGCGCTCTGCTGCAACGCGATGGGCCGATGCTGCCGGAGCGGGCGGTGCACGTCATTGAACAACTGGCCGCAGCGCTCGACACAGCGCATACCGCGGGGCTGGTTCACCGGGATATCAAACCCTCCAACGCGCTGGTCACGCCGCGCGACTTTGTATACCTAATTGACTTTGGTATCGCCCGCGATACGGCGGCCGGCGCGCTCACGAGTACGGGCGTCGTGGTGGGCACCATGTTCTACATGGCGCCGGAACGCTTCACATCCGACGTCGCCGACATCAGCTCCGACATTTACTCACTCGCGTGTGTGTTGCATGAGTGTCTGACCGGCCGCCGCCCTTATCCCGGCGAAGGCATGGAACAACAAATCGCCGGTCACCTGACGGTCGAACCGCCGCGGCCAAGCCAGCAGCGACCTGGCTTGCCCCCGGGATTTGACGAGGTGATCGCGAGGGGCATGGCCAAGAACCCCCAGCATCGATACCCGAGCGCCCAGGAACTGGCCGCGGCCGCCCGAAATGCCTTGGCGGCTCCGCCGGCGTCAGAACGGAACGCCGCCCCAACGATGTGCGGTGGTTCGTATCCTCCGCCCGTCTGGCACGACCACGGCCAACCCCCGGCCCCAACGGCGCCCGCTCAGGGTGCGGTTCAGGACCTGCCCACGAATTCGGCGACGCGTTCTCGCCTCCGGACTGCGACTGTTGTGCCGACAATTCTGTTAGTACTGCTGCTTGGAGCGGTCGTTTTTGCAGTGACGCAGTTTGCGCGGCCGCATCCGCATCCTTCCACGGCGCCGCCCGATTGGCAGCCATATGTGGACGACGCTGAGCAGTTCGCGGTCATCATGACGACGTTCAACCCCGCGTCGATCGATAGTGATGTTCAGCGCGTCCTCGATGGTTCAGTTGACGAATTCCACGAATCATTCGCCAGCAACGAAACCGTCTTCAAGCAAGCGATCTTGGACGGAAAGAAGGCGACGCGCGGAACGGTCAACGCCGCAGGCCTGGAATCTTTTCAGGGGACCGCCGCCTCCGTTCTTATCGCGGTCACCTCAACTGCAACCGGTATTGACGGCTCGTCAGAGCCGCCACGAAACCTGCGCCTCCGCATACAAGTTCGGAAGGTTGGCGACGCTTACAAAGTGGCGAAGGGAGAGTTTGTGTGACCCGTATGCCTGGACGGCGGATCGCATGGTGGACAACGATTTTGGTGCTCGCTGGCGGGGTAGCGGCTGCCTCTGGCCTGGGATGCTGGCAGATGATTATCAAGGATCGCCAACTGCCGCCCCTCGCGGACCAACAAGATGAACGCACGGCGGCGACGCAAGCGGCGAGTTCGGGGGCTGTCAAGCTCTTGAGTTACTCCCCAGCCACCGTGGAGAAGGAAACTAGTGCAGCAGAGGCCCTGCTAACCGGTGACTTCCTCGCCAATTACAAAGGATTCGTTGATAAAACTGTCATCCCCGCCGCCCGGGATGGTGTGACAGTCAAGGCCACGGCCGATCTCGCAGGCGTTGAAACCCTGGATAATCAGAAGGCATCGATCCTCGTCTTCGTTAACCAGGTAACCACAACCCTTGCGAAGCCGGCTCCCGAAAATACAAGCAGCTCGGTGCGCGTGGGTCTGGCTAAGGTAAACGGTGCCTGGCTGATCGATAGCTTCCATCGCGTGTAGCAGATGACTCGCCTGGTTGGAGTTGACCACGCTGAGGCGGTCAGACTGCCGGCGACGAGCCGTTCAATCCCGGCCGCACCGCCCGCAGTTCGCCGGCGTTGTGCTGGTCCATATCGGTGAATCCGTTGGCGGCGTAGTGCGCCTTCGCGCCGACATCGGTCAGCGTCTGCTTGTGGCCTTGGAGGTTCTGCACGTGCTGCGTATGGGCGGCGGTGACGGCCTCATGGAAAGAATCGGCGGCGGCGAAGTCACCGAACATTCCCGACGCCAGCGGCCCCCGCGCCAGTTGGTCGGCCCCCTCCTGGGCATGGCCTCCCGCGCGGTGTGAGTCGTTACCTCCGGAGTGCAAGAGCGCGGTGTCGACGAACATTGCCACCCCTCTCGAACTGACCACGCAACCGTATTGACCAGGCTAAATACGTGAAGGGCGGCGGTCAATTCACGTCGTGTCAACTAACATCCAGCACGCCTTACAAGGCGGTGGCGCCGTCAGCCAGCCCGTCGCCATCGCTATCACTCAGCCGGACGTTCCACTTCCCGTCACCGTCGGTGTCGACGTATCCGGTGACGCCGCCTTCATCCGCGCACAGCACCCGGTCGGCCACCCCGTCGCCGTCGATATCGAAAAGTCGGTCATTGACGCCACCGTGACCGTCGAAGTCGACCAGCGGGCCGCCGGTGTGCTCGGCGCCGTCGAGCCCGAACCACCGCAGTTGCCGGCCCTGTTCCGTGGCCACCCCCCACGTCCCGGATCCGTCATCGGTGAAGTACGCCTCGGGAGTTCCGTCGTTGTCCAGATCGAGCACCGCGTGATCGGCGATGCCGTCTCCGTCCAGATCCGCCAGTGCGTCGTCGAGCAAGCCATCACCATCGAGGTCCAGCCCGAAGGCATCGAGCCGGCCGTCACCGTCCAGATCAAGGTCGAGGTCGTGGTGCCAGATATCCGCCGTACCGTCGTCGCCGCTTGAGCAGTAATCCATGATTAGATCCGACGCGTAATCAACCCTACGGGTTCCCCCGCACCGAACAAGCGACCTCGCCACGACCTTGCTTCCAGTAGCCTGACGGCAAGCGGATTCGGCGTGCACTGAGTCGTGGAGGATCCGATGCAGTTCCTGCACATAGACGTTGGGGCGCTGATTGGCGCAGCCGGCGCCGATCCGTGGGCAATCAACAACAGCCTGCAAGCTGGTCAGCCGCTGCAGATTTCGAATCTGGCCTTGGCATTCCACAAAGCGGGGCGTTGCACCGCCGAGGCGAGTGCCGCGTTCGATCAGGCATGCCGCCGTTTTGAGGCCGCCTGGAACCGCCAAGGCGGCGACAACCCAATCAACGACTCCGCCGAAGTGCAACGCGCCGTCACAGCGTTGGGTGTGCAGGCCGACCAGCTGCCCAAGATCGGGACTGACCTGGAAAACATCGCGGCGGCATTGGCCGAAGCACAGCGGACAGGGGCAGGATTGACCTCGACCCTAAATGACCAACTACACGACATCGACAACGAACTCAGCAAAGCGATCGACCTGGAAAACACCTGTCATCTGACGGCCGCCGAGAAAACCCCGTCGACCAACACATTCACGACCTCGGCCAAGAGGCGATGACAGACACCAAATCAGCTGTGGCACAACTACAAGCGCTTCGCAGCGGCTATTCCGACATACTCCAGAAGTCGCTGACCACGCTGCGTGCTCAAGACGGCTACGACCCCGCGCCAATCCAAGGCGCGGACGCCGACGGCCAACCAAGCCATCGTGACCTCGACCAGCGGGCCGTCGACAATTACAACGCGAAACAACGGCCGCTGGACCAAGCTCTCGTCAACAGCGTCGGTGGGATGACGCCCGAAAAGGCCGATGCCGCAGCGCGTTTACGCGACTACGCCACGGCTACCAATCCCACCGCTGATGCCGACACTCGCCGACTCGCCAGTGAGCGTCTCGACGATTTCGCCATGGCACAGTTCAACGGCCCGCTGCCAGTCGACCGCGTTCTGGGCAGCGACGCGCGGGCCCGCGCACAGATGCGGCTGGAGTGGCAGAGAAGACTTGAGCAAGGATTCTCCGGAGCGCCCGGGATGACCCCCGACCAGGTCACCCAGATGCTCGACAACGGCGAACAACAAGCCCGCGCCGTCGTGACGCAACAAGCAGTGAGAGGCCTTGTCTCCAAAGGCATGTCGCCCTCCGCGGCCATGTCGGTTGCCAACGGCGTGACACGCGGGGTCCCGTGGGCAGAAATCGTCAAGCAGCAAGGACAGGTCATGACCCTGGGTGCCGCTGGTGTCGACGGCACAGTCGCCGCGCGAGGCGGCCGCCATGCGGTCGACGCATTCACGCCGACCGACATCGAGGCGTTCGAGAAGGTGGGCAAGACACTCGGCCGAGGAGGAACGCTCGTTGAGGTGGCGTTGGCAGCCAACGACTACATGCACGGCGCTGGGCTCGGCACCACCATAGGAAAGGCCGGCGGCAGCATTGCCGGCGGCTGGTTGGGAGCGACAGGAGGCGGCGCCTTGGCGGGCTCCGTTGTCGGACCGGAGGGAGCTTTCGTCGGTGCCATACTCGGAGCGGCGATAGTCGGGTTCGGCGGCGAGCAGTTAGGCGGGGCTGTTGGTGGGTTTTTCGATAAATGACGCACCGCAGATGACGACCTACGGTTCAGGCTCATCGGTTTCGTCCAGCAGCCCGCTGTGGGCCACGGCTCTGCTGGTAGCCGGAATTTGCGTCGGGCTCGTCGCAGCCGTCGCCAGTGTCGTTGTCGACGATCGCGATGTGCAGCGAAGAATTTACTGGCTCGGTTGGCTGAGCGCGGCGCTGTGCTTTGCCTTGGCGGTCCTGCCACGAGGATGGCCGGGAAGCTTCGGCATCGGGTTCTTAGCGCTGTTCGCCGCGATGGTTTACGCGTATTTGCGTACTCCGTTCCTCAAAATCGGTAGCCGGGTGTATGCAATCGCCCGTACCGAGGAGGCGTCAAAAGGCGCCCCGCAGTACCCGCGATCCGCGGCAAAGGACGACGGCTATCCGACTGCAATGGGGTCACTATCCGCCCGCAACATGTGGTGGATCTTGGTGGCGATGACGTGCATCGTGTCCGTAGGGATTTATGTGGTGGGCTGGACTTGGCAGATGATCCTCGGCACCGCACTCCTCACCGTCATGGGGGCCTCAGCCGGCATCGACGACGGCTCCCGCAAGCTGCCGATCGCGCGCGGTCAACACATACAGGCCTTCCTCGCGTCAGTGGCGTCCATCCTGTTGTGGTTGGCACCACCCATCTGTTACTACATCGGCTACCGGGCGGGCCAACGCTGGCCCATGGGTAGGGGCCGTCACGCCCAGCACGCGCCGGACGCCTAACCGCCGTTACGGGTTCCCCCGCGAGCCCCACCAACTCAGCAGTTCGGCGGTCGCCTCCTCGGTCGTCATCGGCCCGCGCTCCAATCGCAGCTCTTTGAGGAATCGCCACGCCTCGCCCACTTGCGGGCCCGCGGGGATGTCGAGCAGAGTCATGATCTGGTTGCCGTCCAGGTCGGGACGCACGCGCGCCAGATCCTCCTGGGCGGCCAGCTCGGCGATCCGTGCCTCCAGCCGGTCGTAGCTGGCCTGCAACCGGGCGGCCCGGCGCTTGTTGCGGGTGGTGCAGTCGGCCCGCACCAGCTTGTGCAGTTTCGGTAGCAGTGGCCCGGCGTCGGTGACGTAGCGGCGCACCGCGGAATCGGTCCACTTCCCCTCGCCGTACCCGTGGAACCGCAGATGCAGGTACACCAGGTGCGAGACGTCGTCGACCATCTGCTTGGAATACTTCAACGCCCGCAACCGCTTTCGCACCATCTTGGCGCCGACCACCTCGTGGTGGTGAAAGCTCACGCCGCCGTTGGCTTCGTGCCGCCGGGTGGCGGGCTTGCCGATGTCATGCAGCAAAGCGGCCCAGCGCAGAACGAGATCCGGGCCGTCGTCCTCCAGCGCGATCGCCTGCCGCAGCACCGTCAGCGAATGCTGGTACACGTCCTTGTGCTGGTGATGTTCGTCGATGGCCATCTGCATGCCACCGACCTCGGGTAGCACCACCTCGCCCATCCCGGTCTGCACCAGCAGGTCGATGCCGGACACCGGGTCGTCGCCGAGGAGCAATTTGTCCAACTCGGCGGCCACCCGTTCGGCGCTGATCCGTGACAGCTCGGGGGCCATCGCCTCGATGGCGTCGCGCACCCGCGGCGCGACGGCGAACCCGAGCTGCGAGACGAACCGCGCGGCACGCAGCATCCGCAGCGGGTCGTCGCCGAAGGAAACCTCCGGTGCGGCCGGAGTGTCGAGCACCCGATCGCGCAGGGCCGCCAACCCCCCGAGGGGATCGAGGAATTCGCCCGGCCCGTCAGGCGTGATGCGCACGGCCATCGCGTTCGCGGTGAAGTCGCGACGCACCAAATCGTCCTCGAGGCGCTCGCCGTATTGCACCGCCGGTTTGCGCGAGACCTGGTCGTAGGCGTCGGCGCGAAACGTGGTGATTTCCAGGCGATGTTCGCCCTTGCCGACACCGACGGTGCCGAATTCGATGCCGGTGTCCCACAAGTGGTCGGCCCAGCGCCGCAAGATCTGTTGCACCTGCTCGGGGCGAGCGTCGGTGGTGAAGTCCAAGTCGGGGCTCAGCCTGCCAAGCACGGCATCTCGCACCGAACCGCCGACGAGATACAGCTCACTCCCCGCGGCCTGAAACGCCGAACCCAACTCGCGCAGCATCGGCGCGTGTTGGTTCAAGGCAACTGCGGCGGCGGCAAGCAGCTCCACGTCGGCTTCGGGCACGTTCGATCAGCCTAGTAGGCCGGGGCCGAAGAGCCCGTGTGAGGAGCCCCGCAGGTGCTCATGGAAGTCGCTGGCACGCACGACGGTGAATTGACCCACCGAAGTGCGGTAGTAGCGTTACGCGCTACGGGAAGGGTGGAACGGCGGGGTAATGCGGTGCATCTCCGATACATAAGCAAGGGCGCGTTGATCATGTTCGCGGGCGGCGACCCGTGGAAAATCAACGACACATTGCAGATCGGTCGGCCAGCCCAGGTCTCGAATCTTGCGCAAGCGTTTCATGATGCGGGCCAGTCCACGGGGGAAGCAGGAGCCGCATTCAACCTGGCGCGAAAACGTTTCGATGAGGCCTGGATCCATCCTGGCGGCGGCAATCCGATCAATGACGCGGTCGAGGTACAGCGGACCACTCGGTCACTCGGAGTGCAAGCTGCTCAATTGCCCAAGATCGGCGCCGATCTCGAGAATGTCGCGGCTGCGCTAGCCGAGGCCCAACGGTCCGGACGGGGCGAAATCTCAGCGCTGGAAGGACTACTGCAAGGTCTCGACGATCAAATCGGTGAGGCCGTCGAGCTGGAGAAGGATCCCCGGCTAACAGAGTCAGAACGGCAGCTACTGAACCTCTACATCAACGGGCTCGAGAAGCACGCGATCGACGACACCCAGTCGTCGGTCGACAAACTGACTCAAGTCCGCGATCAATATTCGCGGCAGCTGAAGCTGTCGATGGCTAACCTACGCAAGCAAGACGGATACGAGCCACCAGTCCAAGCCCTCTACGGCGACATCCCGGAAGCACCCCCGCACGACGCAGAAGAACGGCGTCGCAACCAGATCGAGGCGTTCAAGCAAGCCTTTGGTCGGGAACCGACGTCGGCGGCTGACTGGGAGACCGCGGCGGCTCTAGACCCGCAAACCTACGACCCGAAATTCAAGGGTGCTAAGTCGGAGGTACGAGTGGTGAAGATTCGCCCCGTACCAGGCCAAGGAGTGGTCCGAGTCTCGCAATGGATCGAACAACGGGACGTGACGAGCTTTCCGCCATGGAACCGAGATCTCGGGAACAACCGGGGGCCGAACCCCAATTTCGACCCGGAAGACACCAAAGTGACCACATACATCGACTATGAAAACGGCATTGTGGTCTTAAGGCAGAATCCTTCAGTGGAGGAAACCTCGACCGGCGGGCCAGGCCAGGTGAAGGTCGGCATACCCAAAGGCAGCGTGACCCAACTCCCAGACGGATCGGTCAGGATCAAATACGACGCGGGCAATCCCTTTGCGCCCGGCATTACCAGTGACCCGAACGGGCCGTTTGCAGACCATACAGTGACGGTCAATGGCGACCTCGTTTTCACGCCCGGCCAAGGAGGGGTGCAAATTAACGGAACGCGCACCGACTACCCCTCCTTGGAGGTGTATCAGGACTTGCCGAACGGCGCCACCCACACGGTGCTTATCGACCCCGCCCAGTCTGGCCGATCTTGGGGACCGGCGTTCAACTTGCCCGGGCACCACGATGTCGGTCCGCTGGGCGGCAAGGCGTTCGCGCCATTCGACACCGGCGGGTGGAACCCGAAATACGACGTGCCGGCTCCGCTGCCGCCCACGGACTTCGGCCCGGTCACCGAGATTCCCTCGGTGCCTCCCTTGCCCACAGGCAGTGCAGTTCCTGCATGACCGTGAACAACTGAAAGCGGCTACGGATGCCTTTTCGAGTTCGTGACTTCGACGCCCAAGCCTGGCGCACGGCGACGTTGTCGGCGCCGTTCGTCGTTCAGATCGTCTTGGGTGTGCTGCTCGCCACCATGTGGGCGCTAGGCGAGGGCCTCTTCACTACGGAGAGTGGACACGGTGAACGCGGCTGGATGCTGACCGCCGCAGTGATCACGACGTTGGTGTCTCTTGCGCTCGCCGCCGCGTTGCTGCGCTCGCCGAAGGCCCGCAATCATGGCCTCGCGTTAAGCATTGCGGGATCTTCCGCGGTCGTTCTCATCGGTGGGATCGCCTACGCTTACCTGGTCTTGCGCTGAAAGGTGTCGTGATGGCCGATGAATCGGTGATCGGGGCAGCGAAGTCTCCCTACGGTCCGATCACCTTCTTGATGGCGGTGCTACATATCCTCGTCGTCGAGTTCGCCACCTGGCTGTTCATGCCGTACTCAATCGTGTTCGTCCTCCCGGTGGTCGCCATCTACATGGCGATCGCCGCCGTCGTCATGCGCGCTCCCCGAACAATGGGCCAGATCGGGCGGGGGATGCTCATCGGTAGCGTGTCCGGGCCACTTTCCCTGATCATCTTTGGTGCCGCCTGGGCGATCGCCCATGCAATCGGCCCGAGCTGACCAGAGACATACGCCCTGCGCCGTCGCGGGCCCGTCCAGCGGCGAGTATGTCCTGGGAGACGATGTCGTGCCAGCTACTATCGCTTGGGTGTCGGACGGCGAACAACACAAGCCACGTCGACGCCGGGGGCGGCGGCGCGGTCGTGGCGCTGCGAGTTCGACCGAGAACCAGACCAACGGCCAAGCGCCCGCCGACCCGGCGACGACGAATTCGCGCCGATCCCGTTCGTCTCGCCGCGGACCGGACCGGTTGCGCACCGTGCACGAAACCTCCGCCGGCGGGCTCGTCATCGACGGCCTCGACGGCCCGCGTCACTCCCAGGTCGCTGCGCTGATCGGCCGCGTCGATCGGCGGGGGCGGATGCTCTGGTCGCTGCCCAAGGGCCACATTGAACAGGGTGAGACCGCCGAACAGACCGCTATAAGAGAGGTCGCCGAAGAGACCGGCATCCGCGGCAGCGTGCTGGCCGCGCTGGGACGCATCGACTACTGGTTCGTCACCGACGGCCGCCGGGTCCACAAGACCGTGCACCACTACCTCATGCGCTTCTCCGGCGGCGAACTGTCCGACGAGGACCTCGAGGTGGCCGAGGTGGCCTGGGTGCCCATCCACGAGCTGCCGTCGAAACTGGCCTACGCCGACGAACGCCGGCTGGCCCGCGTGGCCGACGAACTGATCGACAAACTGCAGAACGACGGTCCGGCCGCCCTGCCGCCGCTGCCACCCACGTCTCCGCGGCGCCGACCGCAAACACACTCGCGCACCCGGCATGCCGACAAGCCGGCGACCAGCCGCAAGAACGGCCACGGGCCCGGGCCGTGACGGCATCCCGACTGTGCTTGTTGCGCCTCGCGGCGGTGATCGGCATCGTGGCCGGCTTCGCGATGCTGACCGCGTCCGTCATGCCGCGTGCCGCCGCAGGCGAACCCGGCGTGACGCCGTTCGTCCGGGTCCGCATCGACCAGGTCACCCCGGACGTGATCACCACGTCCAGCCCGCCCGTCGTCACCGTCAGCGGCATGGTGACCAACATCGGCGACCGCCCCGTCCGCGACGTGATGGTCCGCCTCGAACACGCCGGTGCGGTCACCGCATCCGCGAGCCTGCGGACCACCCTCGACGGCGACACCGACCAGTACCAACCGGCCGCCGACTTCCTCACGGTAGCTCCCGAGCTCCAACGCGGGCAGGAAGTCGGCTTCACGCTGTCCGCGCCGCTGCGCTCGTTGACCAAGCAGTCTTTGGGCATCGACAAACCCGGCATCTACCCGGTCCTGGTCAACGTCAACGGCACACCCGACTACGGCGCCCCCGCCCGGCTCGACAACGCGCGATTCCTGCTGCCCGCGGTTGGCGTGCCACCCGACCAGGGCGCCGATCTGATCTCGGCCGTCGCGCCCGACACCTCTAAACCCGTGTGGCTCACCATGCTCTGGCCGCTGGCCGACAGGCCAAGGCTGGCCCCCGGCGTGCCCGGTGGCACCATCCCGGTGCGCCTGGTCGACGACGACCTCGCCACCTCCCTCGCCGGCGGCGGCCGGCTGGACATCCTGCTGTCCGCGGCGGAAGTCGCAACCAGCCACGACGTCGACCCCGACGGGGCCGTCGGCCGCGCGTTGTGTCTGGCCGTCGACCCCGACCTGCTTGTCACGGTCAACGCGATGACCGCCGGCTACGTGGTGTCCGACTCGCCCGAGGGTCCCGCCCAACTGCCGGGCACCCCAACCCATCCCGGCGCCGGACAGGCGGCCGCCACCGAATGGCTCAACCGGTTGCGCGCGCTGGCCCACCGCACGTGTGTCGCGCCGCTCCCCTACGCCCAGGCCGACCTGGACGCCCTGCAACGCGTGAACGACCGCGGGCTGAGCGCCGCCGCCACCACCGCCGTCAACAGCATCGTCGACCGCATCCTGGACGTGCCCTCCGCCCGCGGCGCCACGCTGCTGCCCGACGGCCCGTTGACCAACCGCGCGGTCAACCTGCTCGGCGCCAACGAAAGCACCGTCGCCGTCGCCGCCGCCGACCTGTCCGCCGATGCGCAGGGATCCTCCGACGGCGCCGTCGACACCGTGCCGCGGCGGCTGTCCCCGCAGGTCGTGGTCGCCCCCTTCGACCCGGCGGTGGGCGCCGCGCTGGCCGGCGCGGGAACCTCCCCGACCATCCCGACCTACCTGGACCCCTCGCTGACCGTGCGCCTCGCGCACGACTCGGCGACCGCACGCCGCCAGGACGCCCTGGGCTCCATGTTCTGGCACGCCTTGCGCCACGACGATGCACCGCGTACGCAGCTTCTGGTCCCGCCGGCGACGTGGAACCTGCAGGCCGACGACGCCCACGTCATCCTGACGGCGCTCACCACCGCCATCCGGTCGGGCCTGGCGGTACCGCGACCGCTGCCGGCGGTCATCGCCGAGGCCAACCAGGCGGGACAAGACCACACCGACCAGCCGGAAACGGTGGGCGCCTACACCTCCGCCCGCGGGCGATTCGGCGACGACGTCACCGGCGCCATCGCCGGCCAGGTCGGCCGGCTGTGGGGCCTGACGTCGGCGCTGAGCACCGACGAACGCACCGGGCTGACCGGCATCCAGTACACCGCCCCACTGCGCGAGGACATGCTGCGGGCGCTGAGCCAATCCGAGCCTCCCGACACCCGTAACGGGATGGCCCAGCAACGCCTTGGCGTCGTCGGCAAGACGATCAACGACCTCTTCGGCGCGGTGACCATCGTCAACCCGGGCGGCTCCTACACCCTGGCCACCGAACACAGCCCGCTGCCGCTGGCGCTGCACAACGGCCTGGCGGTTCCCATCCGCGTGCGGCTGCAGGTCGATGCCCCACCCGGGATGACGGTCACCGACGTCGGCCAGATCGAACTACCGCCGGGCTACCTCCCGCTGCGGGTGCCGATCGAGGTGAACTTCACCCAGCGGGTCGCCATCGACGTGACGCTGCGAACGCCCGACGGCCTGCGGCTGGGCGAACCCGTGCGCCTTTCGGTGCATTCCAACGCCTACGGCAAGGTGCTGTTCGCGATCACCATGACGGCCGCAGCCGTGCTGGTGCTGCTGGCCGGACGCCGCCTTTGGCACCGCTTCCGCGGCCAGCCCGACCGGGCCGACCTCGACCGGCCCGACCCACCCGGCGCCAGATCCGCGGGCCAGCACGCGAAGGCCGACGATCGGGTCGAACAAGAGCACCGAGTATGAAACCCGTCCACCGGCAGACCGCACCGCAACAGCACCCCCTGCCACAGCCGCCGCGGCGGCCCCGGGTTCCCGGCTCGCCGCCCACGGGTCCCCTGCCGCCCGTCCCCGCGGGCATCGATCGCCGGCGGCCCGAGCTGTCCGACGCCGCCCTGGTGTCGCGGTCCTGGGCGATGGCCTTCGCCACGCTGGTCAGCCGGCTCACCGGGTTCGCCCGGGTCGTGCTGCTGGCTGCCATCCTCGGCGCCGCGCTGTCCAGCGCGTTCTCGGTGGCCAACCAGTTGCCCAACCTGGTGGCCGCGCTGGTGCTCGAGGCGACCTTCACCGCCATCTTCGTGCCGGTGCTGGCCCGCGCCGAGCAGAGCGATCCCGACGGCGGCGCGGCG
>NZ_LZJM01000244.1:0-20901 GCF_001667665.1 Mycobacterium sp. E342 | reverse complement strand
GGAGATCTCGAAGCGGTGCGCGGGGCCGTCGCCCCATGCCCCGGACCCACCGGCGAACGCGCCGACTGGTGGTGGTACCAACCCTTCCAACCGCAACCACCACCAACACAACTAATTAGTTAGCAGCATCGTGTCGAAGTTGAAACGGGTTGGGGCATAGAGAATTACGCTTTGGACTGCCCGTTCTTATCGGATCGTTGTCGATCAAGACTCCCGCTGAAGTGCGCACACATTTTGAGCCAACTCGGGTCAGGCCCGAATGGCGACCAGGGACTTGATCAAACCAGCGAATCGTTCGTACCAAATGACAGACGACGGGAAATATCGACGCATCTGGGAAATACCGATCAGGTCAACCTCGTCGACCTGTTCCATCGCCTCTTCGCGAGAATATGTACGAATGTGGCCACGGTTCCAGTGCAGCGATATCTGCACCCGCGCCTCGAAGGGTAACCATTGCATCCCCGGGAAGAGCCAGTGTGGTTCGATCGGGAAATACCGGTATGGCGTCTGCACCCAATGGTGATCGGCGAGCGAGTGGATGTTGTCAGCCAAGCGTTGACGACGGGCGTGGCCGCCCACATGTTCGAGCAGTGAATTCGAGTACACCAGATCGAAGTGGTCACTCGCGACCGCGGCGGGCAGGTCGCACGCATCCCCCCGAATCGTGACAAAGCCCTCGTCTACCGACTCCTGCGCCCGGAGGTTCACGGTGGTGACCGACTTGGGCAGCACCGGCGCGAGTCGCCACGATTCCGGTGTTCCACCGAGATCCAGCACTCGCATTTCCGGAAGAGATGGGAACACCTCGATGAGGTGCTGCCATCGTCGAGTCCGGGCACGCCCAGATAGTGATCGCCGTGAATCGACGCCCGTAGCGGCGTCCCGCAACCAATTTGACATCCACTCGACTCTTTGAGGCCAACCGATGACGCGATCTTCACTGCGGCGTTTCGAGTCTCGTGTCGCAGCAAAGTGCCGCGTAGCGAGAGTAATCGCTTCCGCCGACAGCCGCAACAGCGTGGGCGGTCGTGCGCTTTGCACCGGGCGATGGATGATTTGGCTGGACGGAAAACGGCAATTATGCGCTTATCTGCGACGCGCATGCCAATTCGTCCCACCGCGGGCGGCGGCAGAATTGACTTGCGACATTCAGACGCCGAAGACGGCGTAGATGCTGACGGTGGCGAATCTCTCGAGTCGTGGGAAATGCGTGCGCACCTTCTCGAAGAGAGGCAGCAACCGCTTGTCGCCACGGTTGTAGCCGATGTGCAGCAGCCGCAGTCCGCTGTTGTCGAACGCGGCCCGGAACTGTTCGGGGGTATTACCGTTGAGGCCGATGTCCAACAGCGAGCTCACCGGATGGCCGTTGTGCCGGGCGGCGGCCGCGTAAACCGCACGCCTGGGTAAAACTGCATGCGCCCAAGGCACTTTCAACCCGGTGCGACCATGGTCGCCGAACGGACTGTAATACAGCGGG
This sequence comes from Mycobacterium sp. E342, assembly GCF_001667665.1. Taxonomy (NCBI): domain Bacteria; kingdom Bacillati; phylum Actinomycetota; class Actinomycetes; order Mycobacteriales; family Mycobacteriaceae; genus Mycobacterium; species Mycobacterium sp. E342. The sequence goes on along the minus strand of NZ_LZJM01000244.1, from coordinate 19,421 downwards.
CTGAAACCTACGTAGAGAAGCCCCTCCGGCCGGACCAATAGCTCACCGAGGGTCTTCAGCAACGACGCGACGTCCGGGGCGTGTTCGAAGGTGTCTTTGCAAACGATCACATCGAACGGTTGGTCCCCCGACAACGACGTCGCATCCACCACTCGAAATGCCACGCGGCCGACCAGATGGGGGAATCGTTGAGCCAGGTTACGATTCGCGAACGCGATGAGGTTTTCGTCTAGATCAACGCCCGTCACGCTGGCCCCCGCTTCGGCCATCTCGATCGACAGAGCTCCGTGGCCACAGCCGACATCGAGAACACGTTTGCCGGTCCAGTCTGGGGGTGTGGTTCCCAATCGCCGCCAGAACTCTTTATTGGACTCCGCTTGCCCTTCGAAAAACTGCAGGGCGGCCTCTTCGCTGTGCGTCAATGCTGCGCTTCCCGTATCTCCGGCGGCGGGTGCGGACACCCGTCACCGAGGCTGTCATCATCGTCGTGCTTCTATGGGATCACCGCCGGGGACCTCATGCTGGCTTTCGCGGCACGTGCCGTAAACATTCTTCCGCCTGGGCCGACCGACAGGGCACTCGGGTCTTTGCCGTAGACCGCGCAATACGGGTTGTCAGCGGGAAAGTACAGGCGGCCTGCTCGCCAGATCGGTCCACAGCCGCGTCAGCTCCTGATACCAACGGTCCAGCCCGAAATCGCCGGCCCGATCGCGTGCGGCCGCGCCCAGCCGAGCCCGCAGGTTTTCATCGATCACCAGTGCGCTCAACGCCTCCGCGATCTGACCGGGGCAACCGGGCTGAACGAGCAGGCCGTTAACGCGATCGCTGACCACCTCGCCGATACTCCCCACCATCGTCGTCACCGGCACCAATCCGTACGCCATCGCCTCGAGCAACGCCATCGGCAGACCTTCGTCGCGGCTGGGCAGCAGAAAAATGTTTGCGCCGCTGAGCAATTCGTCGCACGCCGCCGGATCAAGCCACTCCACCACGTGAATGGTTCCACCCAGACCTGTTCCGGCGACGGCCCCGCGCACCGCTTCGAGATCTCCGTCGCCGGCAAGCGTCACCCGCAGACGGCTGCGAACCGTCTCGTCGAGAGCGGCCACGGCAGCAATCACGTCATAGCTGCCCTTCCGCACTCCCAGCCGGCCGAGCGCGACGGCGTGCACCCGCTCGACACCTGATTGCGTCACCGGAGCGTCCGGAATCCGGACAGCGTTGCGCAGCACGCTGATCCGCGCGGCCGGCAACCGCAGCCGGTCGGCGTACTCGTCAACATGACGCTCGCCCAACAGCAGCCAGTGATCGGCGACCAGCATCCGCCGCACCGCCGCCTGGCCCAGCGGCGGAAGCCGATCGAACCAACCGCCGAAGTCGTAGCTGTGGGCGTGCACCACCGCCGGCACGCCGGCCAGTCGCGCCGCCCACAGCGGCAGCGCTTTGCGGATCACGCTGCCACCGTGCGCCAGGTGGACATGCAGGACGTCGGTGCGCCCACGCAACACCAGCCACGTGGCGCGCAGCATGCCGTGGACACCGACCACCAGCCGCCGCCACATCGGCGCGTCCATGAACGTCGGCACCACCGTGATTCGGATCCGCTCGTCAGGATGGGCCGCCATCAGGGCGATCACCGTAGCCATGCCCCCCCGGCTGGCCGGACCTGCCGGGGCCGGACCGACCACTAGTACCCGAAGCCGACCATCCGGCGGCGCCGGCATGGCACCGACCGACTTCACGCGGGTACACCGGCTGGCGCCGGTGCCCGGTTGACGCCCAACTCGCCCGCATCCTGGCCCGCGTGTCGCGAACGGGCGAAGCCCATCGTGGATCCCAGCGCCAGGCCCAGCGCCAAGGCGTCAACCGGCATCTCCGGCAACGGCCAAACGGCGGAGATGGCGAGCAGGCCGGCACTGACCGCCGCACTGATCTTCGCGGGCGCAGACGACCGGCGCAGCGCGCGGATCAGCGGGGTGAGCGCGAATAGGGCAAACGCCGCCATGCCCACCGCGCCAGACTTGACAAGCCACCAGAGGTAGAAGTTGTGAGAGTAGGTCGGATAGAACTTCATGGTGAAGTCGTTCGGGTCGTCGCCGTACGGCAGCTGATAGGCGTAGCCCAGGCCGTGGCCGAACCAGGGTGCCCGGGCGATCGCGCGGTCGAGGTGTTCCACCTCCCGCAGCCTGTCCAGCGTCGATGTGTCGACGGCAAGCGCACCTGTCGAAACTCCGCTGAGCACCCGGTAATTGAACGCGGCGAACTGATCGGTGAGCCACGCGCCGGTCGACGAGCCCTGCAGCAGAAACAGCGCGGTGGGTGCCATCACCGCAATGACCACTCCGGCGACCGCGGCAAGTGCCGCGGTTCGGCGGAGGGTTGACCAGCTGAAGCTGGCAAACAAAGCGACGACGGCGGCCACCGCAAAAGAGATCAATGGGTTGCGGCTGAATGACAGTAACGCGATGACCAACGCGGGGACACCCAGCGTGAAATACGTTGCGGGCCTGACCCGGCCGATGATCGAAGCGGCGACCAGTGCGGTCAGCACGGCGGTAGCCGGCGATTGGGTGGCGATGATCACGCGGAGGGCCTGGCTGGCTCCGGTTCCCATGAGGCTTTCGGCCCGGCCGGCCAGGCGGACGGCATGGAGCGAACCCACGATCGCCATGCCCGCCGAAAACCACAGAATCAGCGTCAGCACCCGGATCGATAACTTGACGTAGTCGCCGTACACGATCAACAAGCCCAGGATGAACCCACCGACCATTTCGAGCAGGGTCTGCGATTCACGGATCACCACCCAGCCGGCATGTCCGGTCGCGAATCCGACAACGGTAAAGAACAGCACCACCAGCGCGAAAATGCCCGGTACCGCGAAGTTCGAGAACCGCGGTCTCACCACGGGAATCAAGAAGCAGATCGCCAGGACCACCGCCACTTGGTATACGTAGATCACCGCCGGGCCGACAACTTTGCCAACGTGCAAGCTCGCCGGAAGCGCAGCGAACGCCAAGAACAGCGCGACTCCTACCATCGCTTCCGGTTTGGCCCAGTACACGACCAGGCTGAACATTGCGAGGATCAGCATCATGCCCTGGCCGGTACTGCGTACCGCGAAAACGCCGACCGCGAAGCAACCGAACAGGAACACCGCCAGCGGCACTGCGCCAATTGCCAAGCGGAGGCGGCGGCCTCGCACGTAGTGGGTCACGGCGGACCGCCGACCTTTACGCGGTAGTTCCTGGCCGCAGCTCTGACGTGACGGGAAACGCGGGCATCGGTCAGCACGGTGCCGAGGATCGCCGCGCCGGCCGAGCGCAGCGCGGTCAACGCGTCCTCGAGCTCATCGAAAGTCGTTCGGCCCGCCCGCACGACCAACACCGTGGCTTGAACGGCACCGGCCAGCACGGCGCTGTCAGCAGTCGCCAGCACCGGCGGGCCGTCGACGACCGTGCGGTCAAAATGTGACGACAGATCCGTCAGCACTTGGTCGATCGCTGCCGGCTGGTAGGCGCTGCAGGGCGAGATGTCGCGGCGGGAGGATCGCGACGCGAGAATGAAAAGCTTCGGAATCGGGGCCGGCTTCACAGCTTCCAAAGCAGTTTCGGGATTGCCCAGTGCATTGGCCAGTCCCTCCCGCGACTCAACTCTCAGCAGGCCGGCAATCACGGGCCGGCGCGTATCGCCCTCGACCAACAGCACGTCTTCCCCGAGTTCGGCGAGTGACAGCGAGAGGTTTAGCACGGTCGTCGTGGTTCCCTCACCACCGAAGGGCGCCACCACCAGCACCCGGCGAGCCTCGGGTCCCATCGCCCTGAGCAGCCGGGTGCGGAAGTCGCGCACAGCGTCGTCGAGGGTGACATCGGTGCCGAACCGCGGTGCGCCGCCGCGCTTCCCGGGCAGCTCGGCCAAGGTCGGCAAGCCCGAAAGCTGTTCCAGCTTCCGGCGGGTGCGCACCGTGTGATCGCTGGCCTCTCGGGTCAGCGCCACCGCGATGCCAAGAAGGACGCCGGCGACAAGGCCCATCGCCATGTTGCGATCCGGCACCGGCCTGCTCGGACGATCGGGTATCTCGGGCTGCTTCACCACCGTCGCTCTGGCTGTCGGTTTTTGCGTCGGCCTCTGCGGCGCATCCGGGCGTGGCGGAGCCGGATTGGCGTCGAGCGTGGGGACCAGCGCCGCGAACGAATCGGCCATCCCCCCGGCGAGTACCGCGGCGCGCTTGGGATCGGTGTCAGTGACGGTGATCGTGAACAGCATGGATTTCGGCGTGTATCTCACCTGGGTTTGGCTCACCACAACGTCCGGGCTGATCGCGAGTTGGAGTTGACTGACCGCGCGCTCGGCCACGGCGCGCCCGCCGGCGATCTCGGCGTAGGACGACAATCGGTCCTGCGCGGCCTGCCCGCCCCAGTACACGTCGGTGACGTCGGTTTCACCGGAGATCGAAATGAGGATCGTGGCCGACGACTGGTACGCCTTGTTCTGAAAGACGGTCACGGCTGCGGCACCGACCAGACACGCCAGCAACGCGCCCACGACGAGTTTCCAGCGCAGCAGGAGGACCTGAACAAAGGTGCGGAAATCCATCCACTACCCTTTCTCGAACCGGTGTCACGAACAGCGTCGATCCCGTCCGCTCCGCACCCGCCGGGTAAACCGCATGCATATTATGCAGCATCGCCAATAGCGAATTGTCGAAAATTGGATCCCGTTTGCCCAGACGGCCGAACGTTTTGCGGTGCCATAGGATAAATCCCCGAGCTTGTGGGACCGGCGTCCACCGCCCGAAGGCGGCGGAGCCGTTGGGACACCACGTCTTTGACCTTTGCGTGATTTTCGACAGCGCCGCGGATCCCGCCTGCTCTGAACGGGTCTCGTCGGCTCGTGTTGGGTTTGGCTGGGGTCGGGAGGCCCTACATACCGGGGGGTGTTCGTGCGCTGTCCTTGCCCGGTGGGGTGAACAGGGCGTTGTAGGGGATGTCGATCGTCTCGATCGGGTAGGACCCCAGGTCGTCACGCCCGTCGCGCGCCAAATTCATGGGCGGATAGTTCATCACGTAGGAGGCGCCCGGTTTGTGCTGTTGCCAGTCCACGGCGGCACGCAGCGTGTAGTGCCCCGGCGCCAAGGTCTTCATGTCCACCGACACGGATTCGGTGCGCGACGCCGGAATCGCCATGCGACCCGGACCCACACCAGGAGTAGGAACCAGGGTCTTCAAATCCATCGTTGAGGGCAGCGTCTCAATCAGATTGCCCCACCAATCCACCAGCAGATAATGGACGACCCAATTCTCGACTGTGGCCGCGGCGCCGTAGTTGGTCCAGGTGAGCGGGATCTGAGCGACCCCGTTGAGTATCGACTCCGATCCGGCCACCACCTGGACCGAGTAGCGGTAACCGGAGAACGTATTGGCTTTCGCCCACAACGCATACAAAACCGGCAGCATCGGCGTCGTCGCCAGCCAGTCCGGGAAATTGAAGCTCGACGTCATCGACACGTGATACGTGACCACGTCATGCAGGGCGGCTTCGTAATAGGTCTGCGCGTCGGCTTCATAGGGCAACTGGCACCACTCGGTGACCACCAGGGTCGAGGCCAGCCGGTCTTTGATCTGGTTGACCAACGGATCGTTCTTCTGGACGTAATAGGAGTCCTTCAAGTCCGCCCAAGCGGGCAACATCGGGTAGACCCCGAGACAATCCGAGCGGATGCCCACCGGCGCGGACAGTTTCTTGGTGACCTCGTCGGCGAACAGCTGGCGCACGATCTCCGGATTGGGCACGTTGACCACCAACCGGGTATTGGGGAACGCGTTCACATTGGCCGCGACCAGCCGACGAACGGAATCGGCGGTGATGCTCTGATCACGCCACTGGCTGTAATACCCCAGCTTCGCCACACTCTCATCCGGCGCCGGGCCCGGCGCACCCAACCAATCCCGCAAATAGGCAATGTGGTTCTCGCTGAAGTCCCCGTACCCAGAGAACTCGAAAACGCTCAACCGCTCATCGCGGTCATAACGACGCCCGAGCGCGGCGAGCAACTGAGAAAACGCATCCAGATAGCCAGAGTCGTTCCAATTGGGCACCACCTGCGTCGCCCAGCCCGCGGCGGTGTTCGACTGCCCGGCATAACTGGTCGTCGCACCGGGCCTGGCGGCCAGCCAATCCGGAACCTCGATGTTGCGACCGTTCGGGTAGAAGCCTTCACCCGAGGAGTTATAGGCATACACCCGAAGCATCAGCCGCATATTGCGGATCGCCAACTGCCTCAGCGCGGTATCAATCACCCCGAAATCGAACTTGCGTTCATCGGGGGCATCAGCCGGCAACGTACGCGGATCGGTGGGCTGCAACTGCCGCCACGAAACCCGCAAACTAGCGTCATTGGACCCACGCCACCCCGTATACCGACCCTGCGCCGGATTACCCTGCGGAAACAACGGCTGCAACAGACCCTCATACTGGCCACGCAACGGATTAGGGATCTGCTGAACATCGGCCAATATCGGCGGAATAACCAAGGCGGTCAGCACCGGGGTGTCGCTCGGAGCGGCCCGTGCGGCCGGCGCCAGCGCCGTGCATGCGGCCACGGCCACGGCGACGGCCACCACCGTTATCTTCGAACAACGAACCATCATCCCCAGTATGGAGCGCGCGACCAGGCTTGGTTCACGTTTCGGGTTCGTGCAGTGGGTGCAGCTGACCTCGCTCGCCGGCCCTGTGCAGATCGCGCGTCGCGTCGGCTCGTGTTGGGCTCTGCTGGGGTCGGGCGGCCCTACATACCGGGGGGTGTTCGTGCGCTGTCCTTGCCCGGTGGAGTGAACAAGGCGTTGTAGGGGATGTCGATCGTCTCGATCGGGTAGGACCCCAGGTCGTCGCGCCCGTCGCGCGCCAAATTCATGGGCGGATAGTTCATCACGTAGGAGGCGCCCGGTTTGTGCTGTTGCCAGTCCACGGCGGCACGCAGCGTGTAGTGCCCCGGCGCCAAGGTCTTCATGTCCACCGACACGGATTCGGTGCGCGACGCCGGAATCGCCATGCGACCCGGACCCACACCAGGAGTAGGAACCAGGGTCTTCAAATCCATCGTTGAGGGCAGCGTCTCAATCAGATTGCCCCACCAATCCACCAGCAGATAATGGACGACCCAATTCTCGACTGTGGCCGCGGCGCCGTAGTTGGTCCAGGTGAGCGGGATCTGAGCGACCCCGTTGAGTATCGACTCCGATCCGGCCACCACCTGGACCGAGTAGCGGTAACCGGAGAACGTATTGGCTTTCGCCCACAACGCATACAAAACCGGCAGCATCGGCGTCGTCGCCAGCCAGTCCGGGAAATTGAAGCTCGACGTCATCGACACGTGATACGTGACCACGTCATGCAGGGCGGCTTCGTAATAGGTCTGCGCGTCGGCTTCATAGGGCAACTGGCACCACTCGGTGACCACCAGGGTCGAGGCCAGCCGGTCTTTGATCTGGTTGACCAACGGATCGTTCTTCTGGACGTAATAGGAGTCCTTCAAGTCCGCCCAAGCGGGCAACATCGGGTAGACCCCGAGACAATCCGAGCGGATGCCCACCGGCGCGGACAGTTTCTTGGTGACCTCGTCGGCGAACAGCTGGCGCACGATCTCCGGATTGGGCACGTTGACCACCAACCGGGTATTGGGGAACGCGTTCACATTGGCCGCGACCAGCCGACGAACGGAATCGGCGGTGATGCTCTGATCACGCCACTGGCTGTAATACCCCAGCTTCGCCACACTCTCATCCGGCGCCGGGCCCGGCGCACCCAACCAATCCCGCAAATAGGCAATGTGGTTCTCGCTGAAGTCCCCGTACCCAGAGAACTCGAAAACGCTCAACCGCTCATCGCGGTCATAACGACGCCCGAGCGCGGCGAGCAACTGAGAAAACGCATCCAGATAGCCAGAGTCGTTCCAATTGGGCACCACCTGCGTCGCCCAGCCCGCGGCGGTGTTCGACTGCCCGGCATAACTGGTCGTCGCACCGGGCCTGGCGGCCAGCCAATCCGGAACCTCGATGTTGCGACCGTTCGGGTAGAAGCCTTCACCCGAGGAGTTATAGGCATACACCCGAAGCATCAGCCGCATATTGCGGATCGCCAACTGCCTCAGCGCGGTATCAATCACCCCGAAATCGAACTTGCGTTCATCGGGGGCATCAGCCGGCAACGTACGCGGATCGGTGGGCTGCAACTGCCGCCACGAAACCCGCAAACTAGCGTCATTGGACCCACGCCACCCCGTATACCGACCCTGCGCCGGATTACCCTGCGGAAACAACGGCTGCAACAGACCCTCATACTGGCCACGCAACGGATTAGGGATCTGCTGAACATCGGCCAATATCGGCGGAATAACCAAGGCGGTCAGCGGGGACTTGCCGGTGTGACCATCCCATCCGGACATCACCAGTGCAGCGCACGCGACCCCAACCAGCACCTGCTTTGACCGACGAACCATCGTCTACAGTATGGAACTTGCGGTTTGCCCTGGCTGACGTTTCGCGCGCCGAGATTGTCAGCAGCCCCCATACATACCGCGCCGTGCAAGTTGCGCGGCCGTGTGGCGAAGCGGACGCATTCGCCGCATCGGAAGCGTTCGCGGGCACGACTCGGTGACTATGCTGAGAACTCGGCAACAGGGCCGCTGGAAGGCATGACAGATGCCCGTCGCACGCTCGGCTAAACGATGGCTCGCGCCCGCGGCAAAGCGGGTTGCACCACGCCTGTTCTGGCGGCGGAGATACCGCATCCTGCAACGCCTCGGTGAATCCCGCCCGGACGTGCAACTGGCGGCATCTCTGTGCGATCCGACGCGGGTTTCGCTGGACATCGGAGCCGACGTCGGCGAGTTCACGGTCGCGATGTTGCCATCTTCGCAGTCAGTCATCGCTTTCGAACCCAGGCCGGCCCAGGCCCGCGATCTGGCGGCGATGTTCAACGCGGTCGGCGTCGCGGCGCGGGTGGAAGCGGTGGCGCTGTCGGACAAGCCTGGCGTGACGGCCATGCGGATCGTCGAGGCGGAACCGGGTCGCAGCACGATCGACACCGGCAACGCGCTAGGCGATGTGAGCACCGACCGGGTGCACAGCATCGACGTGCCGGTCATGCGCCTCGACGATCTGCACCTGGACAATGTCGGGCTGATCAAGATCGACGTCGAAGGCCACGAACTGGCCGTATTGCGCGGCGCCCAGGACACCCTCGCGCGCAACCGGCCGGCGGTTCTCGTGGAAGCCGAGGAACGCCATCACCCCAACGCCGTCTTGGAGATCACCGCGTTGTTGACCGGCCTGGGCTACGCGGGCCGTTTCGACCTCGGTGGCGCTCGATTACCAATCGAACAGTTCGACGCGGCCAAACATCAGAATCCGGCGAACATCGGCGGCGCGGACGACGGGTGGGCGGCCCGCGGTGTCTACGTCAACAATTTTGTCTTCGTTCCCAACCGGGCTTGAAGCCGCGCAGTGGAACACCGGGTTCCACGGTGGACCGGCAGAGCATGCAAATTGCGCAAACCCGGCTGCGTTGGGGCCGGTATCGCCTATCCAGCGTCGCCGCTTGGGATCGGTCTGTTCCCGCCTCACCTCAGTACCCAACGAGCCGGCGTGAGCGCCTTCAGAACTGCAGCGCGCTGAACCGCCAGTCCAGCACCGCGCGGTCCGCCTCGCCTGCCCCGTCGCTGACGGCGTAGACCAGCGACCGCAGCTCCAGCACGCCCCCATTGCCGGCCGGCTCTGCGGACTCGATGCGCAACTCGCTGTACAGGGTGTCGCCTTCGTGGACCGGGCCGGTGTGATCGCACGACTCCCAGCCCAGCACCGTCGCCAGGTTGGGCAGCAGCCTGCTCGCCTGCGCCAGGGCCAGCCCGATGGTGTGCCCGCCGTACACCAGCCGCCGACCGGCCACCCGCGAATCATGGTGCGTGGCAGCGATGTTCAGGGTGAGCCGGGCGAGCTCCGGCGCACCGCTGACCACGTCGCCGGTGCTGTGCAGCACGGCGCCGGCCAGCCCCGGGTCGAAGTGCGGGCCGGGCACCCTGGCGCGGAACACCTCGCCGTCCCACTGCGCGGCCGGGTCGGCGGTCGGGCCGGGCACGTCGGCGCCGACGGTGGACAGATCGTCCTGCGGTGCGTCATCGGGTTCCCAATCGGGGCTGGCGGGCAACATGCCGCACCGGTAGAAGTCGAGCACCAACCGGTCGTCCTGGTCGACGGTGGTCATCCGCAGCGCGGCCAGGCCGGTCGGAGCCCGGCCCGGCTTGAGCGAGTTGGCGCGCAGCCCAACCACTTCCGTGCGGGTGTACAGGGAATCGCCGATGACGGGGAAGCGGTGGAAGGTGAGCCCGCGGTAGAACAGGTTGGCCTTGACCCGCTGGGTGGCCAGCGTCGACTGTCCGATCGCCACGTCGCAGACCAGTGCCGGATGTGCCAGCGGAGCGTGTAGGCCCGTGACGGCCGCACACAGGCCGGCGTCCAAGGCGAGCCGCAGCCGGTCCCCCACGATCGCCTGGTGGGCGGCGGCCAATCCCGACGACAGGGTCGCCGCGGGCGCCCAGTCGAAGACCTGGCCGACCGCGAGATCGTCGAAGTACGGCCCGCCGGCACGGATGTCCGCGTACCCGTCACTAGTCACAACGCCACATGCTGGCAGGCTGTGGAATCGGTGGGCGAAGCGGGTCGCCACCATCGACTTCGTGGTGATCGCGAGCGCGGCGAAGCCGGGCGAAGCGGGTCACCACGATCAACTTCGTGGTGATCGCGAGCGCGGCGAAGCCGGGCGAAGCGAGTCGCCACCATCGAGGCTGGAGGAATGTGCGCAGGTGAATGACGAAGAAGAGATGCTGGTCGCCACGGTGCGGGCGTTCATCGACCGCGACGTCAAGCCGACCGTCCGGGAGGTCGAGCACGCCAACACCTATCCCGAGGCGTGGATCGAGCAGATGAAGCGGATCGGCATCTACGGCCTGGCGATTCCCGAGGAATACGGGGGGTCGCCGGTGTCCATGCCGTGCTACGTCCGGGTCACCGAGGAACTGGCGCGCGGGTGGATGAGCCTGGCCGGCGCGATGGGGGGGCACACCGTGGTGGCCAAGCTGCTGACGCTGTTCGGGACCGAGGAGCAGAAGCGGACCTACCTGCCGGCGATGGCCTCCGGCGAGCTGCGCGCCACCATGGCGCTGACGGAACCGGGTGGCGGCTCGGACCTGCAGAACATGACGACGACGGCCTTGCCCTTCGAGGGTGCGGACGGCGCCCCCGGCGGCCTGCGGATCAACGGCGCCAAGACGTGGATAAGCAACGCGCGGCGGTCCGGGCTGATCGCGCTGTTGTGCAAGACCGATCCGAACGCCACACCGCGACACCGGGGCATCTCGATCGTGCTCGTCCAGCCGGGTCCCGGCCTGACGGTGTCGCGGGACCTGCCAAAGCTGGGCTACAAGGGCGTCGAGTCCTGCGAGCTGTCCTTCGACGACTTCTGCGCGCCCGAGTCGGCGGTGCTGGGCGGCCGCATGGGCGAAGGCTTTTCGCAAATGATGAAGGGTCTCGAGACCGGCCGCATCCAGGTGGCCGCCCGCGCCCTGGGCGTGGGCACGGCGGCGCTCGAGGACGCGCTGGCCTATGCGCAGCAGCGGGAGAGCTTCGGCCAACCGATCTGGAAGCACCAGTCGGTCGGCAACTACCTGGCCGACATGGCCACCAAACTGACCGCCGCCCGGCAGCTCACCCGCTATGCCGCCGAACGCTACGACAGCGGCGAACGCTGCGACATGGAGGCCGGCATGGCCAAGCTGTTCGCGTCCGAGGTGGCAATGGAGATCGCCCTGAACGCCGTGCGGATTCACGGCGGGTACGGCTACTCGTGCGAATACGACGTGGAGCGCTACTTCCGTGACGCTCCCCTGATGATCGTCGGCGAGGGCACCAACGAGATTCAGCGCAACGTGATCGCCGGGCAACTCGTCGCGCGGGGTGGTATCTGAGCGCGAGCACGAATGTGCGGGCTTGACGCCGGTGGGTCCTGTATCCTTGCCTGACTTCTCCTGCCAGCAAAGCGATGCGGGAGTAAAAGTTACTGCAACGAAAGAAAGTCGGCTGCCATGAGTTATCCCCCAGGGCCGTACGAAGGCTCGCCGGAATGGCAGGGCCAACCGCCGGCTTGGCAGGGCCAGCCCCCGGGTTGGCCGGGACAGCAACCGGGTCAGCAACCGGGTTGGCCGCCGCCCCAGCCGGGCTGGCCGGGACAGCCGGAACCCGAGAACTACCTCGTCTGGGCCATCCTGTGCACCGTGCTGTGCTGTCTGCCGCTCGGGATCGTCTCGATCGTCTACTCCACCAAGGTGTCCGGACTGTGGGCCCAGGGCCGGTACGCCGAGGCCCAGGAGGCGGCCAACAACGCCAAGAAGTGGGCCATCATCGGCGCCATCGTCGGGGCCGTCTTCGCCGTCATCCTCGTGCTCGTCTACGTTGCCATCGGCGTCTTCGCCGTCTCCCACCTGCCGTCGACCACGACCACCACGTATTCGGGCTTCTGAGAAGGTTTTAGCGCTACCTAGGCGCTTCTCGGTCGCGGGTCGCGTCGACCAGTCCCCAGTCCAGCGCGGTGCCGGCGTCGATGGTGCGGCCCGACAGCACGAGATAGGCGGTGCGCCACCGGCCGATCCGACGGGTGACGCTGAACGTTCCGCCGGCGCCGGGGATCAGCCCCAGCTGCAATTCGGGCAGCCCGAAAACCGAATCGTCGCGTGCGCCCACCCATCCGCAGAACGCCGCCATCTCGAGCCCGCTGCCCAGCACCTGGCCGTGCACCTCCGCCCTGCAGGCGGGTCCGAGCCGGGCGGTGAGCGCGTCGAGCGCCAGGGCGGGGCTGTGCCGGGTGCGGGCCAGGTGCGCGCTCGCCGGGTCGGTGAAGGTGCCGAATTCGGCGAGGTCTCCGCCGCTGCAGAACGACGGCCCGTTGCCGCTCAACACGATCCCGGTCACCGACGGGTCTAGTTGCGCGACGGTCAGCGCCTCCAGCAGGGCGGCCCGGGCGTCGGTGGAGAACGCGTTGTGGCGTTGCGGCCGGTTGAACGCGATCCGCAGGGTGTCGCCGTCGCGCTCGGCCCGCACCGGGTCGGCGATGTCGGGCGTCCGGGCCGGCCCGCGCCCGGTCAGCCAGCGCGCGAATTCCGGTCCGGCCTGCAGGGTCGAGTACGCCAGCGACTCGGTCACCACCGCGCTCAGCGCCGGGCCACCGGGATCCACCGCACGCAACACGTCGTCACAGACGCTACTGGCGTCCGGCCACCGCTGACAGCGGGCGGTCAACTCCGCGAGCGCGTCGGGCACCGAGTCGACGGTGACGACCCGGCGATCGTCGTAGCGGTCCTCAGTCAGCGTGAAAGTCGCTGCGGTAAGCCATGATTCGCACCCTGCCAGGTCGTCGGCCCCGCCGTGCGCCACGATCACCCCCGGCGGGGTCGCGGTGCCGTCCACGGGGCCTGCACTGGGTACGCGCGACAGGTCCACCACCCGGAGCATGGGTCACACCGAGTACTTCTCGATCAGCCCGTTCTTGTAGAGCTTGCCGGTGTCGGTGCGCGGCAGCTGCGCCTCGAACGCGATCGACCGCGGACACTTGTAGTGCGCCAGGCGATCTCGTAACCAGTTCAGCAGCTCGTCGGCGAACTCGTCGGTGGCGTCAGCGGGATCGACGGTCTGCACGGCCGCCAGCACGCGTTGCCCCATCTCGTCATCGGGGACGCCGAATACCGCCGCGTCCAACACCTTCGGGTGGGTGACCAGAAGGTTCTCGGTCTCCTGCGGGTAGATGTTCACCCCACCCGAGATGATCATGTGATGGCGGCGGTCGGTCAGGTACAGGTAGCCCTCGTCGTCCACATAACCGACGTCGCCGACGGTCACCCACCCGTGCGTGTCGCGGGACGCGGCGGTCTTCGCCTCGTCGTTGAGGTACTCGAAGGAATAGCCTCCCGCGAAATAGATTTCGCCGGCCTGACCGGGCGGCAGCTCGTTACCGTTCTCGTCGAGGATGTGGATCTCGCAGGCCATCGGCTTGCCGACCGAGCCTGGGTGCGCCAGCCACTCCTCGGCGCTGATCAGGGTCGAGCCGATCGCCTCGGAGGAGGCGTAGTACTCGTCGATGATCGGCCCCCACCAGTCCATCATCTGCTTCTTGATCTCCACCGGGCACGGCGCCGCCGCGTGCATCACCCGCTGCAGGCTGGATAGGTCGTACGAATTACGCACGGATTCAGGCAGTTTCAGCATCCGGGTGAACATGGCCGGGACGAACTGGCCGTGCGTGACGCGGTAGCGCTCGATGGCGTCCAGACAGCCTTCGGGATCGAACTTCTCCAGCACCACCGTGGTGATCCCGCCGGCCTGCGCGCTCATCGACCACACCGACGGTGCCGTGTGATACAGCGGGGCCGGGCTCAGATAGACCGAATCGGGGTTCATCCAGAAACTGACCAGGGCCGACATCATGCCCGGCGCCTCGGCCGGCGGCACGTGCGGCAATGCGCGTTTGATGCCCTTGGGCCGGCCCGTGGTCCCCGACGAATACTGCAGCAGGTCGCCTTCGAGCTCGTCGTCGATCGGGGTGTCCGGCTCGGCGGCAACGCATTCGGGGTAGCGCTGCCAGCCGTCTAATTCGTCGTCTGCGATCATCCGCAGTTCGGGTAGGCCACCCGGCAGGTGCTCGGCCAGATTCTCGCAGGTTTTGCGCAGCGCCGCCGACCCGATGATCGCCCTGGCGGCGCTGTTGTCCACGATGTAGGCGGCCTCGGCCGGGGTCAGGTGGGTGTTGATCGGCACGTAGTACAGGCCGCTGCGGCGTGCCGCCCACATGACCGCGTGCATGTGCTCGTTGTTCTCCATGAGGATGGCGACGACGTCGCCCTCGGTGAGGCCCGCGCGCCGGAAGTGGTGCGCCAGCCGGTTGGCCCGCGCCTCCAGCTCATCGAAGGTGACGACGGTGCCGGACGGGTGAAGAATGACGGCGGGCTTTTCGGTGCCGCAATGCTCGCGAATCTGCATGCGCAGACTGTACCGCCGAAAAACTTGACGGGTGTCAAGTGGTCACGGTGCGCCGCGGGGACCGGTGGCGGCGGACGACTCCGGCGGGGCACCGACCGGTGTAAAGTACCGTGCCTGACCAGCTGGCTTTACCTACGTCGCCAGTGCCGTACGGAGGTGCGCATGGAGGCTGACAGCCCATCGGCACCCGCGGCTTGTTGTTCCGAAATCGACCGATCCGGGGTTGACGGCTACGTCGGCGGCATGGAGCGACTGCTCGAGGCGGTCCAGGAATTGTCGCTGGCGCGCAGCCTGCCCGAAATCCAGCGCATCGTCCGGTCCTCGGCGCGTGAACTCACCGGCTGCGACGGCGCCACCTTCGTGCTGCGCGACGAGGACGATTGCTACTACGCCGACGAAGACGCCATCGCCCCGCTGTGGAAGGGCAGCCGCTTCCCCATCGGAGCCTGCATCAGCGGCTGGGCGATGCTCAACCGCGACGCGGTGGTCATCCCGGACATCTACCGGGATTCCCGCATCCCGCAGGGGATCTACCGCGCGACGTTCGTCAAGAGCCTGGTGATGGCACCGATCCGCAAGCTCGAACCGATCGGGGCGATCGGCAACTACTGGGCCCACCGGCATCCACCGTCCGAACGGGAGGTGCGCCTGCTGCAGGCCCTGGCCGATTCGACGTCGATCGCCATGGAGAACGTCCGGCTCTACTCCGAACTCGAACAGCGGGTGCGCGACCGGACCGCCGCGCTACGGAACGCCAACGAGGAGATCCGCCGATTGTCCGTCACCGACGAACTGACCGGCCTGAACAACCGTCGCGGGTTCTACCTGCTGGCCGAGCAGAAACTGCGCGGGGCGCACCACCTCGGCCACAACTGCGTGCTCGCGTTCCTCGACGTCGACGGGCTCAAGCAGGTCAACGACGAGCAGGGGCACGATGCCGGCGATGCCCTGATCAAAGATGTCGCCGGAGTGCTGCGCGGCGCGCGGCGCGAGTCCGACATCGTCGCCCGCCTGGGCGGCGACGAGTTCTGCGTCATGGTGACCGAACGCGACAGTGGCACGGCGGCCGTCAAGGAACGACTCACCGAGGCCTTCCGCTCGTTCAACGAGACGACCGACCGACCCTACCGCCTGTCCGCCAGCATCGGCCTGGTGCAGGCGACCGCGGCCGAGCACGCGACGATCGACGAATTGCTGGCCCGCGCAGACGAACTGATGTACGCGGAGAAGAAGACAAGCCCGTCGCGCCGCCCGGATGGACCGGCGGCCAGCTCGCCCTAGCCGGCGTCGCCCAGCCGCTGCTTGAGCGCCTCGAACTCGTCCTTGACGCCGGTCGGCAGCCGCTCGCCGATGAACTCGAACCACTCCTCGATCGACGGCAGCTCGCGACGCCACTCGTCAGGGTTCACCGCCAAGGCCTTGGCCACGTCGCCGCTGGCGACATCCAGGCCGTCGAGGTCCATGTCCTCGGGGCCCGGCACGGTGCCGATCGGGGTGTCCTGGCCGCCGGCCCGGTGCTCGATGCGGTCGACGATCCACTTCAGGACCCGGCTGTTTTCGCCGAAACCCGGCCACAGGAAGTCACCGTCTTCGTTGCGGCGGAACCAGTTGACGAAGAACACCTTGGGCAACTTGGACTCGTCGGAGTTCTTGCCCAGGTCAAGCCAGTGCTGGAAGTAGTCGCCGACGTGGTAGCCCAGGAACGGCAGCATGGCCATCGGGTCACGGCGCACGGTGCCGACCTTCCCCTCGGCGGCGGCGGTCTGCTCGCTGCCCATGGTGGCTCCCATGAACACGCCGTGCTGCCAGTCGCGGGCCTCGGTCACCAGCGGCACCGTGGTCTTGCGGCGCGCGCCGAACAGGATGCCCGAGATCGGCACGCCCTGCGGGTCGTCCCACTCCGGCGCCAGGATCGGGCACTGCGACATCGGCGTGCAGTACCGCGAGTTCGGGTGCGCCGCATTGGTTTCCGTCTCCCGGAAGTACCAGTCGTGGCCCTTCCAGTCGATCAGGTGCTCCGGGTCGCCCTCCAGGCCTTCCCACCACACCTCGTTCTCGTCGGTGAGCGCGACGTTGGTGAAGACGGTGTTGCCGGCCTCGATGGTGCGCATGGCGTTGGGGTTGGACTTCCAGTTGGTGCCCGGGGCGACACCGAAGAACCCGAACTCGGGGTTGACGGCGTACAGGCGGCCGTCCTTGCCGAACCGCAGCCAGGCGATGTCGTCGCCGAGCGTCTCGGCACGCCAGCCCGGGATGGTCGGCTGCAGCATGGCCAGGTTGGTCTTGCCGCACGCCGACGGGAACGCCGCGGCGAAGTAGTAGGCCTTGTTCTCCGGGGAGATGAGCTTGAGGATCAGCATGTGCTCGGCCAGCCAGCCCTCGTCGTGGGCCATGGCCGACGCGATGCGCAGCGAGTAACACTTCTTGCCCAGCAGGGCGTTGCCGCCGTAGCCGGAGCCGTAGCTCATGATCTCGCGGGTCTCGGGGAAGTGGGTGATGTACTTCGTCTCGCTGCACGGCCACGGCACATCTTCTTGGCCCGGCTCCAGCGGCGCGCCGACGGAGTGCAGGGCCTTGACGAAGAACCCGTCGTCGCCCAGCTTCTCCAGCGCGGCCTTGCCCATCCGGGTCATCACCTTCATCGAGACGACGACATATTCGGAGTCGGTGATCTCCACGCCCAGCTTGGGGTCCTCGGCGCCGAGCGGGCCCATGCAGAACGGCACCACGTACATGGTGCGTCCGCGCATGCAGCCGCGGTACAGGTCGGTCAGGGTGGACCGCATCTCGGCGGGGTCCATCCAGTTGTTGGTCGGCCCGGCGTCTTCCTTGCGTTCGGAGCAGATGAAGGTACGGGACTCGACGCGAGCCACGTCGGAGGGGTCTGACAGCGCCAGGAAAGAGTTCGGATGCTTGTGCGGGTTCAGCCGCTTGAACGTGCCCGCCTCGACGAGCTGATCCGTCAGCCGCTGCCACTCCTCGTCGGAACCGTCGGCGAAGACCACCCGCTCGGGCTGGGTGAGCTCGGCGACCTCCTGCACCCACGACAGCAGCCCCTGATGTTTAGTGGGCGCGGTATCCAAACCGGGAATGGTCGCTGAGGTCATCGAAGTCTCCTGAATTCTTCGTCGTACTCGGGCTTCTTTGGGCGCCTATCGCGTATGCGGTCGCCCACACAACGGTTGACATGGTGGCGTTAACTACAGGTTATCGTGAGCATCTTGTCGGGGAAGTCTCGGGCAGGTATAAGCCTTCTCACAACAACGATTCAGAAGACTCCCCAGAATCGCCATCGCCGCTCCTAGAAGCCGGTTTTTCGGTTGCGTCGCGTTCGCCGTCCTGCTCCGCGTCCGAAGCGGAGCCGCCGACGCGTGGAATACCCGCTTCACCGAGTTCTGCACGCACGGCGTCGAGGGCCGCCTGCACCGTGGGCATCTCGCGGTCCCGCGCGGCGGCGGCCCGCGACGCGGCCATGGCATGCGCCCGCAGCTCCCGGTCGATGGCGCTGACCTGCTCGCTCACCTCGGCGTTCTCCACCTCGTCCTGGGCCAGCACCGCCTTGCTCAGCACCGACTCGGCCACCAGGACGCGGGTGGCGACCAACTCCTCGGCCACCGACCGCAGGGACGAGGTCACGTCGCCCGCCCAGCGGTCCAGCAGCGCCCGGTCGTGCAGCAGGCTGCGGATGTTGATCACCAGGAGGGTGACCGCCAGCCCGACCGCCACGCACGTCACCGCCGCGACGACGGACAGCGCTGGGCTGAGCCGCGCGGCCAGCCCGCTCAGCAGGCGGCTCAACGTCAGCGCCACACCCAGGCCGAAGCCGGCGCCCAGCAGCATCAGCAGCCAGGTTTCCTGCCGGCGCGATTTCAGCGGCGGCGGCGCGACGTCGACCGTCGGCAGTTCCTCGAGGGCCGGCAGGGTCGTCGCAACCCCCACCACCTGCGCGACGTCGGCGAGGTGGGTGGCCGTGCCCTCGTTCACCTCCGCGACCACCTCGCCCAGCCGGTCCAGCGTGTGCGCCTCGAAGCCGGGCATGTCGCGCCGCGACAACCCCGCGACGTCCTCCTGCAGCTCGGTGCGCACCGACGAGCAGCGGTTGCGCGCGAAGTGGGACAGCTGGACGCGCGCCTGCTGGATCTGGCCGCGCAGCGTGATCGTGCGCTCGGTTTTGGCCTCCCGCCGCTGCCGCAGGGCCGTGCTGCGCTCGTCGCGCAGCGCGTCGACCCGGGCCCGCCGCCCGGCGCCGTCGGCGTCGCGGTCGAACCGCTGCGCGACGGTCTTCAGCCGGAATTCCCAGGCCCGCAACCTGTTTCGGCGCGCCAGCGCCGGGTCGGCCAGTTG
>NZ_LZJM01000243.1:0-790 GCF_001667665.1 Mycobacterium sp. E342 | reverse complement strand
TCATGTAGCGGTCGTAGACCTCTTGGGACTGGATGGCGATGGCCTGCTCGCGATTGGCCTCGAGGGCGGCCGCCCAGGTCTCCAGGGTCCTCGCGTAGTGCAGCTGCAGCGAGTGGACCCTGGTCAGCTCGAAGCCCGCCGTGACCGCGTACTCGCCGACGGTCTGCGGTGTCGGCAGCCACCCGCCCGGGAAGATTTCAGTGCCAATGAACCGCGCGAATCGAAGGTCGTTCATCGTGATGGAGACGCCGCGTTCGTACTGCTGCTTCTGGGTGTAGGTCAAAATGGTATGCAATAACATGCGGCCGTCGTCGGGAAGAATGTTGTAGGAACGTTCGAAGAACGCGGCGTACCGCTCCATCTTGAAAGCCTCGAAGGCGCCGATGGTGACAATTCGGTCGACCTTGTCCTCGAACTCTTCCCAGCCCTGCAGCCGCACCTCGACGGTGCGGTTCGTGCCCAATCCAGCCAGCTTCGCCTTGCTGTATTCAAACTGGTTGCGGCTCAGCGTGATTCCGATGACATTGACGTCAAATTTCTCCACGGCCCGCTTCATCGCCCCGCCCCAGCCGCAGCCGATGTCCAGCAGCGTCATCCCGGGCTCGAGGTTCAGTTTTCCCAGCGCAAGGTCGAACTTGGCGATTTGGGCATCTTCGAGGCTCATATCTTCATGCGCGAAATATGCGCACGTGTAGGCCATCGTCGGGTCTAGAAACAAGCGGAAGAAGTCGTCGGACAAGTCGTAGTGGGCTTGCACGTTTCCAAAATGCGGCGTGAGCTGCACGGACAT
>NZ_LZJM01000242.1:0-937 GCF_001667665.1 Mycobacterium sp. E342 | reverse complement strand
GGCACTTGACGCTCCAGAAATCCCTCGGGCTTGCCAAGGTCAGCCAGACCGCGCCGTCGCCAGTCCACCGCGGCCAGGTGGACCAGTCCGTCGACGTAGGCCATCGCTAGGCCGTGCCGCAGGGTGATGTCACCGAGAAAGGGTTCGGGCAGCTCGAACCCCGGCGTGAATCCATCCACCACGCCCATCAACATGAACTCGGTGCCCAGCACTTCGGCATCTTCGCAGTAGAGCACCGGCGGTGGATGGGGCACGTCGGTGCCCTCCAAAGCCCGCAGGATGCGCCACTCCCGCAATGTATTCGAGGCAGTGGGGTGGTTCTTGACCGCCGGCGGCCGACGTAACACCCAGGCGTGTTCACCGCGCGCCACCCGGAACGACACGTTTGCCGTTCCGGTCCCCTCGCCGATCCGTTCAGCCGTCATCGGGGTCCCACAACCGGGCAACTGGTCCCCGATCCACGAATCGAGCCGATCGACGTCGAGCAGCGTCGCAGTCGAAGTCATGCACTGACGCTAACGGTGTTGACAGTTACTGTCAATCCTGTCAGCGTATGTCACATGATCGATTTCGAGCTCCCGGCGGAGATTCAGCAACTGCGTGCCCGTGTCGCCGCATTCATCGACGACGTTGTGCTGCCAGCCGAGCCTCAAGTCGGCGCGCGGCCCTTCTTCGAAATCGTTAAAGAGCTTCAGGCCGAAGCGCGCGCTGCCGGGTTGTGGTGCCCGTTCGTTCCGGTCGAATACGGCGGAATGGGCCTCGGTCATCTGGCGAACGCGGTCGTGCAGGTCGAGGTCGGGCGCGCCTTCAGTCACCTGGGTGCCTGGGCGATGAACTGCATGGGCCCCCAGGACGCGACGATGCTCACGCTGATCGAGCATGGAACCGACGAGCAGAAAAAGCGCTATCTGGAGCCGCTGGTCAACGGTGACATTCG
>NZ_LZJM01000241.1:0-607 GCF_001667665.1 Mycobacterium sp. E342 | reverse complement strand
TTTGTCGCCTGCCCCTTCGCCGGCGCCGGAGCGCGGATGTATCGCACCGGGGACTTGGTGTGTTGGGGGGCCGATGGGCAGCTGCGGTATGTGGGCCGGGCCGATGAACAGGTCAAGATCCGCGGGTATCGCATCGAACTCGGCGAGGTCGAGGCCGTGCTGGCGGCTCATCCTCGGGTGGGTCAGGCGGTGGTGATCGCCCGCCCAGCCACCTCCACCGTTAATGCCGACCAGGGGGCCAGCGACAAGCAATTGGTGGGCTATGTCGTGCTGGATCAGCAGATGGTGCTGGTGCGAGAGCCGCAACGCGAGGCGCAGCTTGTTGAGCAGTGGCAGACAGTGTATGAGGGCTTGTATTCGCAGGTGAGCTCTGCGCAGGGCGCCCCGGCGGTATTGGGGGAGGATTTCGGGGGCTGGAACAGCAGTTATACCGGGGCGCCCATCCCCTTGGAGGAGATGCGCGCGTGGCGGGCGGCGGCGGTGGAGCGGATCCGCAAGCTGGGTCCGCAGCGGGTGTTGGAGATCGGGGTCGGTAGCGGGTTGTTGTTGGCCCAGTTGGCCCCCGATTGTCTCGAGTACTGGGGTACGGACTTCTCCGCGGCGACGA
>NZ_LZJM01000240.1:0-61780 GCF_001667665.1 Mycobacterium sp. E342 | reverse complement strand
AGGTGTTCACCACCCGGCCCGACACCATGTTCGGCGCCACCTATTTGGTGCTGGCTCCCGAGCACGACCTCGTCGACCGTCTCGCCGCCGGTGTCGTGCGCCGAGAACAGCGCCCGGGTGCCGGTGGAGCGGCCGATCCAATTGCGCTGCATGGTCTTGACGGGTTCCGGCCAGTCCAGCACATCCAGGTCGTCGAGCAGCCGGTCGGCGTAGGCGGTGATGCGCATCATCCACTGCCGCAACCGCTTCCGGAAGACCGGGAAGTTGCCGCGGTCGCTGCGGCCGTCTGCGGTGACCTCTTCGTTGGCCAGCACCGTGCCGAGCCCGGGACACCAATTCACCATCGAGTCGGCGCGGTAGACCAGTCGGTAGCCGTCGATCAGGTCGGCCCGCTCCCCCACCGACAGCGTGGCCCAGTCCCGTCCGTCCTCGAGATGCCTTGTGCCGGACTCGAATTCGGCGATCAGCTCGGCGATCGGGCGGGCCTTGCCGGCCGCGGTGTCGAACCAGGCGTTGTAGATCTGCAGGAAGATCCACTGCGTCCACTTGTAGAACTCGACGTCGGTGGTCGAAAAGCTGCGCCGGCTGTCGTGACCCAGGCCCAGCCGGCCCAGCTGACGCCGGAAGTTGACCACGTTAGCCTCGGTCCGCGTGCGCGGATGGGTGCCGGTCTGCACGGCGTACTGCTCGGCGGGCAGCCCGAAGGCGTCGAAACCCAACGCGTGCAGGACGTTATGTCCCGTCATCCGGAAGTAGCGGGCGTAGACGTCGGTGGCGATGTAGCCCAGGGGGTGGCCGACGTGCAGTCCCTCGCCCGAGGGATAGGGAAACATGTCCTGCACGAACAATTTGTCAGTGGGGACCGGGGTGCCGTCCGGGGGGGCCAACGAACCGACCGGGTTGGGCACGTTGAACGTGCCGAGCCTGGCCCAGTTCTCCTGCCAAGTGCATTCGATCCGGCCCGCCAGCGCCGCGGTGTAGCGATACGTCGGTGCATCGGAGTCCGTCTGAACGGCACCGGAGTTGCCCGCGGCGGCGGTGGTCGGGGAGTCGGTCACCTGAACAGGGTATAAGGATGGCCGCGGCCCGACCGCCCGGCCACAGGATGATCTCGGTTCCGTTGCGCACGGATCAGAGGTTCATCCCAGCTCTGTCTCGGGCCTATCCACCGCCTTTGACCTGTAGTTACAGTCGGCCTCTAACTGCTGGCAGTGCGCCATTGGAAGGACCGACGCAGATGATCGAGATCGTCCCCGCCCACCGTGCGCTCCTCGGGGGTATGGTCGCCGGCCTGATCGGCATGGCGGTTCTCACCAGCGCACACGCATCGGCAGATCCTCTGATTCCCGCCCCGGCACCCGTTCCCGCGATCCCGGCGCCGGCGCCGGCGCCGCAGAACGTCACCGCCGTGCCCGCGCAGGCGCCGACCAACCGGTTACTCGCGGCGCCGCCGGCGTCGAATCCCGTCGCGTCGCCCGCGGCCCCGGGCGCTCCCGCGCCTTCCGCGGTCACACCCGCCGCGCCGGTCGCCCCCGCGGTCACTCCCGCCACCTCCGGGACCATCCGCGAATACCTGGAGTCCAAAGGGGTCAAGCTCGAGGCGCAGAAGCCGCAGGGACTCAAGGCACTCGACATCACTTTGCCGGTGCCGGCCCGCTGGACCCAGGTGCCCGATCCCAACGTGCCGGACGCCTTCGCGGTGATCGCCGACCGGCAGGGCAGCAGTATCTATAGCTCAAATGCGCAGGTGGTGGTCTACAGGCTGGTCGGCAACTTCGACCCCAGAGAGGCCATCTCCCACGGCTACGTCGACAGCCAGAAGCTCCTCGCCTGGCAGCCCACGAATGCCTCGATGGCCGATTTCGGCGGCTTCCCGTCGTCGATCGTCGAAGGCACCTACCGTGACGGCGACATGACGCTGAACACCTCGCGGCGCCACGTCATCGCCACCTCGGGACCGGACAAGTACCTGGTGTCGCTCGCCGTGACCACTGATCGTGCCGTCGCCGTCGCCGACGCACCGGCCACGGACGCCATCGTCAACGGCTTTCGCGTGACCGTTCCCGGGGCCCCCGTCGCCCCGCCGGCCCAGACACCCGCCGCCTCGCCGGTCGGGCTTCCCGGGCAGACGGCGGCCACGGCCCCCGCCGGGCAGACACCCGCCACCGCCGCCGTCGGCCAGACACCCGCCACGGCCCCGGTCGGGCAGACACCCGCGGCCGCCCCGGTCGGGCAGGCGCCGGCGGTGGCTCCGCTGACGCAGACCTCGGCCACCGCCCCGGCGCGCGTCCCGGTGCAGGCGCCGGTCCCGAGCCGGCAGCCGACGCCGAACCTGCTGGCCCTGGTTCCCGGCCTGCCCCCGCTGCCCAACTTCTCATTCCTGCAGCACTAGGCCCTCGCCCCGACACCGCCGGAGCCCGCTGAGCGGGCCGGCGGCCGGGCTCGTATTGTGAGCCCATGCTGATTGCGGGCGTGCTGTGCATGTGTGCGGCGGTGGCCGCCGCCGGGTTCGGAACGTGGTCGCTGGCGCACCCCCAGAATGTCGACCCCACCGCGCTGGCGCTGCGGTCCATGGCACCGGCGCAGCTGGCCGCGGCGATCATGCTGGCCGCCGGCGGCGTTGTGGCGCTGGCCGCGTCCCCGCACACCGCGCTGGTGGTGCTGATCGTCTGCGTCGCCGGCGCCGTCGGGACGGTCGCCGCCGGATCCTGGCAGAGCGCGCGCTTCGCGCTGCGGCAAGAGGCGGCCGCACCCGCCTGCGCGGGGACCTGCGCCGGCTGCACACAGTCCTGCCACTGAGCTCCGCCGGACCCCCGACGCGGGGGGTGGGGCTAGTTGCGGCTGAGGTCGATCGGATGGGTCGCCAGCAGCGACAGAGGCAGCGGCTGGCGACGCAGCACCTGCCCCCACAGGTCTGACCGAGCCCCCGTCAAAACATCAGATGGCAACGCGGACAAGACGATCCAGTCGTCGCGTTCGATTTCGCCTTCGAGCTGGCCGATGGTCCAACCGGAGTAGCCCGCGAAGATCCGCACACCCTCGACCAGGGGCGCGATCGTGTCGGGATCGGCGTCCAGATCGACCATCACCACCCGCCCGGCCACGTGCCGCAGGCCCGCAACACCCGCCGGATCGGCGCCGACTCGCAACGTCGCCAGGCACAGGGCCGCGTCACGCTTCACCGGTCCGCCGATGAACATCGTCTTCGGCTTGGCGGCCAATTTGGTCCACTGCGGCAGCACGTTGTACACCGCGGTCTCGCTGGCGCGGTTGAGCACCACCCCCAACGTCCCGCCGTCGTTGTGCTCGACGATGTAGATGACGCTGCGCCGGAACGTCGGTTCGAAGAGATCGGTGTTGGCCAGCAGCAAGGTACCCGCGCGCACTCGCTGCGCGGCCGGCGCGACATAGTCCTCTGGATCCTCGGGCGGCGGCACCCCACCATCATCGCATCCGGTGCTTGCCGCCCGGGCGAATCAAGCGCGGGCCGTGAAGATTTGTACTGTTGGTAAGGCGGCTCGGATCGTGGCGAGCTTGCTAGCCCCCCTCGTGGAAGTCGGTTTTGTGATCCAATCCCGGATGCACTCAAGCGCACCCGCCGAAATGTGGCGGTCGGTGCGCAGTTTGCCAGACTTCTGGCGGCTGCTGCAGGTGCGCATGGCGAGTCAATTCGGTGACGGGCTGTTTCAGGCGGGGCTGGCGGGAGCGCTGCTGTTCAATCCGGACCGGGCCGCCGATCCGATGGCGATCGCGCGGGCGTTCACCGTCTTGTTCCTGCCTTACTCGCTGCTGGGACCGTTCGCGGGAGCGCTCATGGACCGCTGGGACCGGCGGCTCGTGCTCGTCGGCGCCAACGCCGGCCGCCTCATCCTGATCGCCGCCATCGGGACCATCCTGGCCGTGCGGGCCGGCGACCTGCCGCTGTTGTTGGGCGCGCTGTTCGCCAACGGCCTGGCGCGGTTCGTCGCATCCGGGTTGTCGGCGTCGCTTCCGCATGTCGTGCCGCGCGAACAGGTGGTGACCATGAACGCCGCGGCCAACGCGGCCGGGGCCATCGCCGCCTTCATCGGCGCCAACTTCATGCTCGTTCCCCGGTTCGTGTTCGGCGCCGGCGACAAGGGCGCCTCGGCGATCATCTTCCTCACCGCGATTCCCGTGTTGACCGCCTTGCTGCTGTCGTGGCGGTTCGGCGCCCGCGTCCTGGGCCCGGACGACACCAAGCGGGCGATCCATGGGCCGGTTGTCTACGCCGTGGTCACCGGTTGGCTGCACGGCGCGCGCACGGTCGCCCAACGGCCGACGGTCTCCGCCACCTTGTCCGGCCTGGCCGCCCACCGCATGGTGATCGGCATCAATTCCTTGCTGGTGCTGTTGCTGGTCCACCACATGACCGATCCGCAAGCCGGGGGATTGGGTACCGCGCTGCTGTTCTTCGGCGCCGCCGGCCTGGGCGCGTTCCTGGCCAACGTGCTCACTCCGCCCGCGGTCCGTCGCTGGGGGCGCTACACGACGGTGAACGGCGCGTTGGCGATGTCGGCGATCGTCGAGGTCGCCGGCGCGGGGCTACTGCTGCCGATCATGGTGGCGTGCGGCTTCTTCCTGGGTGTGACCGGACAGATGGTCAAACTGTGCGCCGACTCGGCGATGCAGATGGACGTCGATGACGCCCTTCGCGGGCACGTGTTCGCCGTACAGGACGCGCTGTTCTGGGTCTCGTTCATCGTCTCGATCACGGTGGCCGCGGCATTGATTCCCGCCGACGGGCATGCACCGGCATTCGCACTGTTCGGCTCGGGTCTGTACCTGGCCGGTCTCGCCATGCACAGCTTCCTGGGCCGGCGCGGCGAGCAGGCGAATAATCGCTACCCGGCGGGGGCGATGGACGAGCGGAGGCAATGATGGCGGGTCCCGAACTGATCGTGGCCGATCTACGTGCGGAAAGCGATGAGCTTGACGCCCTGGTGGCGCCGCTGCCGGCCGAACGCTGGGCCGATCCGACGCCCGCGCCGGGCTGGACCATCGCGCATCAGATCGGCCACCTGTTGTGGACCGACCGGGTCGCGCTGACCTCGGTCACCGACGAGGCGGGGTTCGCCGAACAGCTCAAGGCCGCCGCGGCCGATCCCACGGGCTTCGTCGACGCGGGCGCCGCGGAGTTGGCGACTCTGGCGCCCGCCGAATTGCTCGCCGATTGGCGGGCCACCCGTGGCCGGCTGCACGACGAGCTGCTGAACGTTCCCGCCGGCCGCAAGCTTCCCTGGTTCGGGCCGCCGATGAGTGCGGCGTCGATGGCGACCGCGCGGTTGATGGAGACCTGGGCCCACGGGCTGGACGTGGCAGACGCGCTGGGCGTCAAGCGGGTGGCGACCGACCGGCTGCGGTCGATCGCCCACCTGGGGGTGCGCACCCGCGACTACGCCTTTTTCGTCAACAATCTGCCCGCTCCGGCCGAGCCGTTTCTGGTCGAGCTCCGCGCACCCGGCGGCGACACCTGGAGCTGGGGACCTCCCGACGCGGCGCAGCGGGTCACCGGTTCGGCCGAAGACTTCTGCTTTCTGGTCACGCAGCGCCGCCCGCTCAGCGCCCTGGACATCACGGCGCACGGGACCGACGCCCGGCGCTGGCTGGAGATTGCGCAAGCCTTCGCGGGGCCGCCCGGCGCCGGTCGATGAGCGCGCGCGCGAAGAGAGCCGGCGCCCATCCAACCCAAGCGCCGGTCGATGAGCGCGCGCGCGCGCGAAGAGAGCCGGCGCCCATCCAACCCGGCGCCGGTCGATGAGCGCGCGCGCGCGCGAAGAGAGCCGGCGCCCATCCAACCCGGCGCCGGTCGATGAGCGCGCGCGCAGTTAGTGGAGCGGGCCGCCGTAACTTGCCCGGTTCTCGGCCTCGGCCTCTTCGCGCAGCGCCGAGATCGCCAGATTTAGCCTCTCGGCGAGCTCGCCGTGGGCATATCCGGTCATCACGCTCGGGTGCAGGGTCAGCTTGAGTAACCGTCCGTCGGAGTTCGCCACGGCATAGATGTCGCCGAGGTCGACGCTGTAGGTGACGGCCTCGGCCTGGGCCACGAGGGCTTCCCATTTGTCGGCGGCCTCGCTCAGTTCGCGAAGAACTGATTCGACGAGATCCTTATCGCTGAGATTCGCGCGCCTGCCCGAACCCGACACGATCACAGTATGTCGACCCCTCCCACCAGCGTCAATTCAAAAATCGCGGTTGCGCGCAACCACTCGTGGCCTATGTCCCGGGCGGCGGACTGGCGAGTTTCTGATACCAGGCGAGGTGATAGTTCGCCGACACCGGGTCTCCGCTCGCAATGCCTTCAGTGGCGGCCATCAACAGACACTTGAGCAGAAGTGCCGGATTCACGGCCGGGTACTGGACCAGAAGCTGGTAGCGCGCCGTATCGAGGTGCACCCGCAGCACGTCGACCTCCTGGTCGATGATCACGGCATCCGCTGCGGCCGCGTCGGCCAGCCTCTGCACGATCCGGGGGAGTCCGTCGAAGCGGCGCGTGGTCGCGCTCAGCACATTGCCCAGGTCCTCGATGGCCGGCAGCTCGCGCGGTTCCAACGAAGATTTGGTCGCGGCGAAGTCGACCGAGCGGCGCAGCGAATCACCGGGCGCGTAGGTCACGACGCGCACAGCGTCCCCGATCAACGCAGTGACCCTGCCGCTGCGCTGCTCCGGTTCCAACAACCGCACGCCGGCCGGGAGGGTGATGCCGGCCGGTATCCATCCGTGGGCGAGGTCGGTGACCAACACCGTCGTACCGTCGGCACGATCACCGACCGCCCAGTTCAATCGCGGCTCCTGGCGGACCACAAACTCGAGGAGCCTGTTCAGTCGCTCGACATCGAACCCCGTTGCCGCCATGCTCTTTTCGGACGCCGGGTGCGGCGGCTCCGGGCGTGGCTGAGGCTCATCCCGGCTCGCGACGGGCTCGCCGACGACCGCATGGTGACGACCGCTGTCCGCCGGCTCGTCGGCGACGGGCAGGGCCTCGGTGATCGCGGGGATGATCTGCGTCTCATCGAGGGAAGCCACTTCCGCGTCGTCGGCGGGCGGCGGTTGCTGGGCCCGCCGCGACTCGTCGGGGACCGGCGCCGCCTCCGGCGCCTCCACGTGGTGGCGACCGTTGCCGACGGGCTCCGCGCTCCCGGCCGGCTCATCCATGACGGGCACGTCCCCGGCGATCGCCGGCATGACCTGCGTCTTCTCCGTCAAGCCCACCGCGGTGTCGTCCACCGGTTCTGCAGCCCACCCGGGTGCGGCCTGATCCATTGCCGGCTCTTGCGCCTCCATGTGGTGGCGACCGTCGGCGACGGGCTCCGCGCTCCCGGCCGGCTCATCCATGACGGGCACGGCCTCGGCGATCGCCGGCATGACCTGCGTCTCCTCCGTCAAGCCCACCGTGGTGTCGTCCACCGGTTCTGCAGCCCACCCCGGTGCGGCCTGATCCATTGCCGGCTCCGCGCTGCCGGCCGGCTCGTCAATCGCGGGCACGGCCGCGCTGATGGCCGGCATGACCTGCGTCTCCTCAAGAGCAGCCACCGCTGCGTCGGGCGCATGCTCCTGGGCGGGCCGCGTCTCGTCCGGGACCGGCGCCGGCTCCTGAGCCTCCACGTGGTGGCGGCCGTCGGCGGCGGGCTCCGCATCAACGACAGGTGGTATGACCTGGGTCTCCTCCTGGGTAGTCGGTTCATCCGGAGGCGGTTCGGCATCATCACCACCGCCTTGCGGCACGACCGGAGCCGGCTTGTCGGCGATACGCCAGCGCGGCTTACGCACAGTCCTGGTGGGCGCATTGGAAGGTTCCGCGTCCGTCACCGAAGGAATGACTTGGGTCTGGTCCATGCCCGGTGACGGTGGTTCGGCGAAGTGCGGGCGGGGATGCCCGACGGTCACCCCGGCGTTCGACGCGCGCAGCTGGCGAATCGTCGATTCGACGCGCCGCACGGCGCGGGCACGCGCTTCATCGATGACCCGGGTCTCCTCCGCCTGGCGGGGCAACTCGGCCAAACCCGCACGCTTGACGATCTTCAGCTGCTCGTTGGCGCTGTCGGCGATTCGCCGTAGGTCGGCCCTCAGATAGTCTGCAAGCGCGGCGTTTTCGCCGGTGATCGTGGAAAGCTCGGCAGGCCAAAGCCCACCGATCACCCACGGGGTGCAATCGATGGGAGGGCTGAAGGCCGGTATCGACAGTGATTCCCGGGTAGCTCTCCGGAGGCGCTGACGCGCCGTCATCCGACCGAAGATCGCCACCGGCTAAGCGTACCGGGAGCTGATGAATCGCCTATTCGGTCGGTGAATTGTGCAGCTGTCACAGCCTGGGTAGCGTGCAGATATGGCTGAATCTGCCCTGCAGCAGCAACTCGACGAAGTGCGTGCCCTGCTCGCTCGCGCACGAGAGTTGTTCGGCCCCAATCCCGTAGAGCCACCCACGGATATCGTTCCCGATCCCGAGGCGGCCAAGACCTGGGTGCTTTAGGCGGGCGGAAGCCGGGTTAGGTCGAGCCGCCGCGGCGGCGCAGCTTGTGCGCTAGTAGCTTCTCGATCGCCGCATCGAGGTCCCGCGGGGTCGGCACCTCGGCGGAGGGAGTGTGTCCGGCCGCCAGGATTTCCTCCCGAATTTCCAGCAACGCCTTCAGCCAAGACACGTCTGCGGTCAGCAAAATGCCTCGTGCCAGTGTGTCAGCGTCGGTCTCCATCGCCTCTTCGCTCAGGGCGACGCTGTGCATGTACCCGCCGCGGCAAGAGCGGACGAGGATGTGCCCACTCGGGTGAACGGTGTCAAAAGCGGGGTTCGCGTCCGTCATCGACCGCGGTCAGCAATGCCGCCGAGGTTGCGCGCCGCATCCTGCTCGTGCTGTTCCCACATCGTTGCCGAGGCCGCCAGTTTGTCCGCCAAATCGGCGTGGTCGGCGGCTTGTTGCTCATAGCACTGGCGTCTGAGCTCGAGCAGTTCGCGTCCGGCGTCACGCAGTTCACCGAAGATGGGGCCCAACGAGTCCAGGCTTTCCTGGATCGCCTCGTGCGAGGACGGCACCGTACGCAAATACTCGGAGGTCTCCTGGTGCCGCGCAGCGGCTTGACGCAAGTGCGCGGGCACCACATGGATCGAATCTGCCATCCGCTATCTCCTGTTCCCCGTCCGCCGGCCAGACCGGCGGGATCACTATTGTCAGGTGGTCGGCCAACTCGCCGGCCGGGTGGGTGCCGGTGCGTCGGGCTTCGCCGGTGCGGTCACGGCCGCGGCCGCCGCCGGTGGATGCTCCCAGCCTAGGAAGCTTGGCCCGCTCACGGTGGCGATGTCTTGGATTTGGCCATCGAGAAGGGCCTTGCCCGGGCCGAGGGCAAGGGCGTGTCGGTCGACGAACATTCCGATGTCGGCCGGAGTCACGTGCGACACGTCGACTGGTTCGGCGACCGCGGTGCCGGGCGGTGGAATCGTTATTCCCTGCTGTTGGAAGGCATCTGGTATCGCCACTCCACCGACCGCGGCCTTGATCGCCGCCGCCAGCTGAGGGCTGGCCGCCGTCACCGTCTCACCGTCGGGCAAGGTCACCGTGGTGGGACCGGCCGGAGTCGATTCATCTTCCACCGCCGACGCGTCCTGGGCGGCGTCGCCATCTTGGTCACCCGGTTCGTCCGACGATGGGTCCGTCTTCGCATCGTCGTGGTCGGTCGGGTCCAGCAGTCCTTCGTCGTCGAGGCCCCGCAGGGCGGGATCCGTTCTGTCGTCACCCTGCAGTCCGGGAAGCGAAAACCCACTCGGCGGCGCACCGAGGCTCGGCAGTCCCGGCGAAAGGCCGGGCATTGTCGGCGACACGGGAGCCAAGGGCGCCACAGGAGCGGTCGCGCCCTCCGGCACAACCGTTCCCGACGAATCATCGGTTGGCAGGCCCGGGTCGTCGGTCAAGAATGAATCCAGCAGCGGATCCCAGTCGGAGTCGCCCGTGGATGGCGCGGTAGCCGCGTCGGCGTCGGACGACACCCGGGCCGACGGGCGTTCGTCGGACGTGTTCGATTGACTCTTGGACGCGTCGTACAGCGACGTCCACGCCGCCATCAGTGCCGATTTCGACGTGTCGTCGAGGCTCGCGTCGAGGACCACCGCGCGAATGTCACGGAGTTTGCCGATCAGAAAGCGCTGAAAATCGCGCGCCCCGGCCGGAGTGTCCAAATCCGACCGCGTTCGCACCGCCGCTTCGGTGTCCTGCTGCAACTTCGTCAATGCCTGGCCACCCTCGACGGTGTTGAGGTGGGCGTTCAAGATCGCCGTAATCACCTGCATGTCCAGCTGCGAGCTCGCCGAATTCTGCTGCGACAGTGCGGCTTCGGCCCGCGAGATGGCTTCCGCCGCCTCGCCCCGCTCTCCCTGCGGTGCGGCCGCATGCTGCTGGCGGATCTTGTCAACGATCGCCTGCAGCCGCTCGGGACGCGCCGTTGGGGTGATCACGGCGGCCAGCTCACTGCGCGACAGGCCCGCCTGCCACGCGTTGGGGTCACCGGTGCGGTCTCGGGCATATTTCACCGCGGCAAGCAGCTCCTCGTACGCCGACATCAGCTAGACGACCAGCGCTGTGGTCACCGCTTGTCTTTGCGGCAGGTGTCGCGGCCCCTCCATGCCCGGCGACAGTACCCAGACCCTTTCCGGTCGACAATTCACTGCGCCAAGCGATTGTGGATGACACGGCGACGTTTGCCTTGCTAGCCGTTGTCCGAGCTGTACCGGTCCCGAAGACCTTCCAGTACAGCCTTTTTCGCTCGACCGAGTTCGCGCGCCTCCTCGACGACCGCAGTGATCTCGCGCTGCTTGGCGAGCAGAAACCGCTGAAACTCACGCGCGCCCATGGGCGTGTCCAGGGCAAGGTTGGCTTGATGCGTGGTGGCATGGTCGATCTGCTCGGCGATCGCATCGAGTCGCCTGGCGCCTTCGCGGGTGGCGGCGTGGGCGCTGGCCAGCACGTCGGCCAGCACGCGGTCGGCATCGGCTGCCGTACCGTGCTGGCCGGCCAGGTCCGATTGCCGCGCCTGCATGGCGGCTACCGAGGGTCCGGCTTGTTCCGTCATCGGCTCACCCTGTTCGTCATAGCGGTCGGCGAATTGCGACGTTGGCGCCCAGCCGGCTGATCCGGACCGAGGCTCCCGAGTAGGGCGCTTCGACCACCAGGTTATTGCCGATGGCCAGCTGGACGTGTCCGGCGTGCGGAAAGACGAGATCACCGGCGCGGACGTGCGAGCGGGGCACGGGGATCCCGTCGTTGATCTGCTGATAGGTGGTGCGCCCCAGGTGAATTCCCGCTTGCGCGTAGCTCCACTGCACCAGCCCCGAACAATCGAACCGGTCGGGGCCGGTCGCGCCCCAGACGTAGGGTCGGCCAAGGCGCGACAGTGCGGCGCGCACCGCGATTGCGGCGCGCC
Source organism: Mycobacterium sp. E342 (assembly GCF_001667665.1). Classification (NCBI taxonomy): domain Bacteria; kingdom Bacillati; phylum Actinomycetota; class Actinomycetes; order Mycobacteriales; family Mycobacteriaceae; genus Mycobacterium; species Mycobacterium sp. E342. The sequence continues at coordinate 50,356 of NZ_LZJM01000240.1, read as the reverse complement.
CGGCCGATCCCCCCGCGGCGCGGTGGCGCAGGAGTTGGTAGCGCAGCGCACGCAGTTCCCCGACGCGTCGTCGCGCCCGGAGGCGGGCCGACAGGACGTGGACGCGTTGGGTCCGCAGTCGCGCCGCGCGGCGGCGCATCGCCTCGCGCTGGGCCATCGGCGTCACCGGGACGACGGCGGCGTCGGCTCGGGCTTCGTCGAGGACGCTTCGGGTCAGATCACGGGCCTCGGCCCGATCGCGGAGAGCACCGGCGATGACGCCCGCTGCGGCGGTATCCGTGGCGGCGGCCGTTGCGAGCCGTTGCCGGCCGTGGTCCACGGCGAGCCGGTAACCCCCGTGCGCCATTGCGTCGTTCAACCCGCCGGCCGCGCGCAACAGGGTGCGATGGTGTCCCGTGCCCGCATCCAGTGATGGGGGCACTGTGCCGCCGGCGAACAGGTCATGAGCGCGGCTCAGCACCTCGATTTCGCTGTGGGTCACTGCGCCTCCTCGCCTTGCAGGGCTTCGGATTCGACGGCGGCTGTGAACGCACGGACGCGGGGGAGCGCTCCGGGTGGAATAACACCCCGGTTGCGGATGTCCCACATTTCCCCAACATCGACGCCGACCAGCGCGGCGATGATCGTCTCCGGCAAGGACGATCGGGCGCATGCCCGGTCGAAGCGCGCGCTCAAGCTGGTCGGCATCCGCTTGAGCAGCGCGGTTCGAGTCGCCTCGAGGGCTCGGAGATGCTCCATCAGGCGGTCGGTGGAGTCCGCGCCGGCGTTCACCGCGACCCGCCAGGAACCGGCGGCGAGTAGTTCCGCCTTCACGCACTGAGCGATCACAGACAGAATATACGTCTCATATTCGTTTGATGTTGTCGCAGGCAAGCGATCGATGACGGATTTGAGGGCTTCGAGCTGAGCTTCGGCATAGCCTTCCAGCACTTCCGTGTCGCTGTGCCGGTCCACGACCACCGGCCCGGTGCGCCGTGCGGGCACGGCGGCGGGCGGTTGCGCGGCCATCAGCCGGGCTAGTTCCGCATCCGGATCGGCGGCCACCAACAGCCGCGAATAGGTGCCGGGTGGGAGGCCGAGCCCATTCTCAACCTTTTGAACTGTGCTTTTGTGGGGCTTGCGGGCGCCTCGCTCCAGGAAGCTCAAACCCATGATGCTGACGCCGGTGGCGGCGGCCAGGTCGGCCAATGACCAGTCGCGTGACTCCCGCAGGGCGCGGATCGCCGCGCCGGCCGATTCACGGCTCACCGCACGCTCCGGCCATAGGCCGGATATTACACACGCCGGATCATATCGCTGCGGATATACGTTTTTGTCACGTTTCTCTTGCGCGGGGCCGCCATGTCTGTATACGCTTTTGCCTACGTTTCACGCTCGACAAGGAGACCGACATGGGACACCCCTGCGCTGCCAACCCGGAACTTTGGTTCGGCTACCCCGACGACGACGGTGGTGACGGCGCCGCGAAGGCCCGTGCGTACGAGCGGTCGGCCGTCGAGGCGCGGATCCAGTGCCTGCGTCGCTGCCCGCTGGCGCAGCAACGCCAGTGCGCCCAGCACGCCATCGCGCATCGTGAGGAGTACGGGGTGTGGGCCGGCGTGAAACTGCCGGGGGGCCAGTACCGCAAGCGGGAACAGCTCGCGCAGGCCCACGAGGTGCTGCGGCGCATCGCGTCCGGCGAGATCAATTCGCGTCAGCTGCCGGAGAACGCGGCCCTGCTCGCCAACCACGAACACGAGGCCGTCCCGGTGGCCGCGGTGGTGCTGCACCTGCCCCTCGCGCAGGTGGGTCCGCGCTCGGCCGCCTGACGTTTCATCGCGGGACGGGCGCAGTTTGCTGACCTGGTCGACGGGGTAGACGGGCGGCACGACCGAGTCTGCCGACCCGAAGGCGGGATCCATGACATTCGACCTGACCCCGACCGCAGCGCAGCACGACCTGGCCCGACGAACCCACGAGTTCGCCGAAGAAGTGATCCGCCCCGTGGCGCTCCACTACGACCAACGCCAGGAGTTCCCGTGGCCGGTGTTGGAGGAGGCGGCCCAGCGTGGCTTCTACAGCCCCCTGTTCTACCGTGACCTGATCGGCGATCCGACCGGCCTCTCGCTGCCGATGTTCATGGAGGAGCTGTTTTGGGGCTGCGCGGGGATCGGGTTGGCGATCGTGATGCCCGCGTTGGCCCTGTCGGCGATCGGACAGGCCGCGTCTGTAGAGCAGATGATGGAGTGGGCGCCCGAATGCTTCGGCACCCCAGGCGATCTCAAGCTCGCCGCGCTGGCGATCTCCGAACCCGAGGGCGGCAGCGACGTACGCAATCTGCGCACCCGCGCGCGTCGCGACGGTGACGACTGGATCATCGACGGCCACAAAATGTGGATCGGCAACGGCGGGATCGCCAACGTGCACGTGGTCAACGCCGTCGTCGACGAGGAACTCGGTCACCGCGGTCAGGCGCTGTTCGTGGTGCCCGGTGGCACGCCCGGGCTGAAGCTGCTGCGGAAGCTGGACAAGCTGGGCTGCCGCGCCTCCCACACCGCCGAGCTGCTGTTCGAAGGCGTCCGCGTGCCGGGCGCGAATCTGCTTGGTGGACAGGAGAAACTGGAGCACAAGCTCGCAAAGGCGCGTGAGGTCATGGCGGGCGGGACGCGTTCGGGGTCGGCGACATTGGGCACGTTCGAGCAGACTCGGCCTATGGTCGCCGCCCAGGCCATCGGGATTGCGCGCGCCGCGCTGGAGTACGCGACGGCGTACGCCACCGAGCGTGAGGCCTTCGGTGGTCCGATCATCGACAACCAGGGCATCGCCTTCCCGCTGGCGGAGCTGGCCACCCAGATCGACGCCGCTCGACTCCTGACATGGCGAGCGTCGTGGATGGCGGCCAACAACGTTCCCTTCGAACGCGGGGAAGGTTCGATGTCGAAGATGGCCGCCAGCGAGGTGGCCGTGAAGGCCACCGAACGCGCCATTCAAACCATGGGCGGCTGGGGCTACATCACGGATCACCCGGTGGAGAAGTGGTACCGGGATGCCAAGCTGTACACCATCTTTGAAGGCACCAGCGAAATCCAGCGGATGGTGATCGCGAACGCGCTGGGGGCCACCGTCGGCACGCCGCCACTGCACGTTGTCCTCGAGCCGTCGGGCGGACCGTTGAACCGGGTTTTCGGCCGCGGCACCCCGCTGCGGTCCCGCGCCGCCGACACCGCGCTGTCGATGCAGGACCGAGTGCCCGAACCCGTCATGCGGCTGGCCATGAAGGTGCTCCGGCCGCCACGCAAGTAACGGCGTCTGGGTACCGTCGGGTGCGATGAGCAACCTCGAGCCGGCGCCGGTCGAAGTCGCATGCGCTGCTTCGGCAAGCGCGGGCGTCGAAGTGCTGCGTCCCCGGGAGGTTCCGTTGGGCGGGCCCCGTGCCATGCGCGTGCATCGCACGCTTCCCCAACGCCAGCGCTCGCTGATCGGGGCGTGGTGCTTCATCGACCACTACGGCCCGGCGGCGACGCGCATGGACGTTCCGCCGCATCCGCACACCGGACTACAGACGGTGAGTTGGTTGTTCGAGGGGGAAGTGGAGCACAACGACAGTGGGGGCGTGCACGCGGTGGTGCGGCCCGGCGAGCTGAACCTGATGACCGCGGGCGCCGGTATCTGTCATTCCGAGGTGTCGGTTGAGTCGCCGGCCGCCATGCACGGCGTGCAGCTCTGGGTGGCGCTCCCGGGAGCGGCTCGCGACACCGGTCGCGACTTCGCCCACTACGCGCCGGAGCCGGTGGCGATTTCCGGTGCGGCTGTGCGTGTGTTTCTCGGGGAGCTGGCCGGCACCCGTTCCCCGGTACGCGCCTTTACTCCGCTGCTGGGCGCCCAGATCGATCTCCGCGTCGGAGCTCGCCTGGAGGTCGGCGTCGACCCGATGTTCGAGCATGGTGTGCTCGGCGATGTGGGTTTCGTCCAGGTGGAGGACGCCGCTCTGGCGGCCGCCGAGCTGGCCTACCTGGGCCCCGGCCGATCCGTGCTGCGCCTGCGGAACGTGGGGGAGGGGCGGGCGCGGGTACTGCTACTCGGTGGGACACCGTTCACCGAGGAGTTGGTGATGTGGTGGAACTTCGTCGGACGAAGCCACGAGGACATCGTGGTGTACCGCCAACTGTGGGAGGACGGCGACGATCGTTTCGGCGCCGTCCACGGTTACCGGGGTTCGCTTGCCCGGCTGCCCGCCCCGCCGCTGCCGACCACGCGGCTGCGGCCTCGACCCGTACCGCAACGAAAGGGAGACACATGACCGCCGACAAGACAGGTGCCGAAGCGACCGTCAGCCTGGAGGACGGCCGCTACACCATCGCCGTGGAAGGCAAGCAGGTCGGCCTCGCCGACTTCGCCGACCGCGGCGACCAGCGCGTCTTTTACCACACCGAAATCGACCCGGCCTATGGCGGACGCGGCCTGGCCACGATCCTCGTCGAGGAGGCGCTCAACGAAGCGCGGGACGAAGGCAAACGCATCGTCCCCGTGTGTTCGATGATCGGCACCGTGCTCAAGAAGCACCCCGAATTCGACGACATCACCGACGCCGTTACGCCGGACGTTCAGCGGTGGCTGCAGACGTCGTAGCGAGGGCTAGTGCTTCTATTGGCCAATGAACCGCCCGTCTTCGGGCGCGTCACGCTAGTCCCTCCCTGACCATCCGTCGTATTTCGTCAACCGAATTGGACATAAGGTGACTAAAAATAGTTGCGTACGATTCCATTAAAATCGCTTTTCCACTCAGGTGATCATCGTTCCGCGATCCCCTCCGTTAGCGGGTTTACAGTCACATCCGGACTAAACCCGGAAGAATAGAGTTGCGGCCCCAGAGGCGCTGCGCCGATTACTCCCCGTGCCAACGAGGACCAGATCCAGATCAGGTATTTTTCGGCAAGCTCAAGCGAAGACGATTTCGCGGTGTCATTGCGACGTTGTCCACAATCGTCGACCGTATCAACGATCCACCACTCGGTATCGCGACGAAGATAGGTTGAGAAATCGCCAGAGGTGAAGGCGATTTCACAATCATCGCATTCCAATGAGACAGCCGGGTTGGTCAAGCGAGGCCAAGCCTTAAGGCGCGTGCTGCGACCGGGTATCCCGATTGCGCCCCAAGAGCTCGCTGCCCTCGACGTTTGGAGCGCGCCGTAGGCGGCGCACGATGGCCCTGACCGCGCTAACACCCGCAGCACCACCCAAGCCGAGCAGGAGAAGGGGTTCCCACCAAGTGTCCTTGATGGCAAAGGTGCCGGTGCGGTGGACCTCGATGTCGTGACCGACGTCGCCAGGCAGGGCACTGATGACCGACCCTCGGTCGTGCGGCGCGTCGCTCGGGTGCGCGTAACAATTATTGAAGGGCAGGTCGTCACTAGCCGTCGCACGGTCCCAACAGCGCTCGACTGTCATTCGAGCGGGAGCGCCGAAGTGCTGATTCCACACGAGGAATGTCGCGATGGCGATCAGCGCGAGCGAAAGAACCGACGAGCCCAGGATCGTGAGAATTCGGGGACGATCCCTACGTCGGCTGCGCGCTGTGTCACCGTGATCCCGTCCTGATAGTGGTTCTCTGACATCGGCGGTCGGGTTGCCGGTGGGTAGGTTGTGGGCGGTTGCCGCTCTGTCTTCCAGATGCCAGGTCAAGGCGAATTTCTCAGTGAGCGTCAGCCAATCCGCGGCGGAGACCACATAAGCAGGGCGTTCATTCGGGCTCGGCACATTGCCGCGCCACGAAAATCGAAATCCCGATCCCACTTGGACGAGACATCCGATAGGCAGTGGCTGCACACCGGGAACGCCCACGACCATGCCGGTGATGGCGGGGTAGTTATACGTGCTGCCATCGCCGCTGGTGACACTATCGGGCTGGAAGATTGCTGGTGTCGCGGTCACCTGCGCACCCGAAGCCGAGGCCTTGAGCGTATTGCCGTTTGGGTCGATCACCCGGATCGCATCGTTGTCCACGTCAAGGACCAGGCTCGGTTGCGACAGTGATCGCTGAAGTCGTAGTTGTTTTCGGATGGCATACGGCGAGATCTGTTCGGCCAGATAAGGGTTGGGAAACAGTAGGCACCGAGTCGGTTCCCCGGGTGCAGGCCCGCGTACATCCATTCCACAGCGGCGCCCGCCTATGGCGAGAAGCTCATCGAACTCTGAGTCCGACAACCAGGCGTCGACGGTCTGGACGGGCTGCGCGTCGAGCCGTGTTGCGGGAGCAATGCGACGATCTCGTGCGCCGAGAACAAACCGGTGTGAGTCACATTGCAGGTGAAGCGCCACGCCCGTCGTCACCCATGCGCCGATCTTGGCGTCAACGAATGAAAAAACACGACCCGGCCGCTGATTGACCGTCAGGCCATCGCTCGTGACGTCAATGAGGACCTTTCGGTGCGAACGCCACCACAAGTAGGCCAACCAGGGCAGGGGGATTACGAAGAACAGAGCCATCCCCACGGCCAAGCCCACGCGGGCCCCGAAGGCGACGCCGACCCCCAAGCCCACGCCGATCGCCAAGCCGTACAGGACGGCGGTTTGCTTTCCGGCTATCGCGGTCATTGTGGAGCCAATGGACGGGGAGGAGGCCACGAACTGGCGCGACGCAGCCGATCTGTCGTTGACGCTCATCCCGATCCCAACCTTTCGCGCAGTCCCACCAAAGCAGCAAGTACGTACGATCCACCCCCACGCCGTTCACCCATGGAAATGCGATGCGTCGCCGACGTTTTACGGGTGAAAGCCCGGAGGCGTGCCCCCTGGGTTGGGGCAGAACATCAGGCCGCATTGGACGTTGCCGGGATTATCACCCGGTGGATTATCGCCGTCCCAAAGTGCGGAAAGTGACAGCGTGTTCTGCCCGTTCGGTTCGGTCCGAGGAACATTGCCCCACCCGGCGGGGACCTTGTACCAGGTATGACAGACAGTCATATCCCAGGCGTAATGATCGAAGCGCAGATTCGGGCCCGACGGCCAGTCCATGGACTGCCCTGGGCACCACGTGTGTGGGCCCGAGATGGCACGGGCGGTACCTGCGCCCAGCGCCAGACCGGCTACCGCGACCCCGACGGACAGCAGTGCTCCCGTCATGATCTTGTTCACGGGGTGATTGGTGTTCATATTGTCTTTCCTTCGTGATCCGTTGCCGTCCTCGGTATGTCGTACGAACATTGCAGACCGTTCGGGTCGCTACCGATCTCAAGAACACTGCGCTGCTGCACGTCATGGGTCATGCTTTGTAGGTGTCTGGACATTGACCATCGGCGTTCAGTTGGTTGGGCGGACCTCTAGACGCTGATCATCGACACGGTGTTGTCGCCGTAGTCGGCGACGTAGAGCTCGGCGCCGTGTTGGCTCTAGCGGCCTTTGCGGCGTTGGTGATTCGCCGACGACTCATCTGCATCGACCTCGATCCGCTTGACTGGTCAATGTGTGGTGCTGACCCCGCCGGTGTTCGCGGTTCGGGGCGCGGCCCGGGGGCATTGCGGCTACAGTAGGCCGCATCATGTCCCGATGTGCGGTGCTGTTTGCCGCGCGCCCTCCGGGGCGCTCGGTATGTAGTCTGCGTTGGCTGGTGGCCGAGGTGCATGGGGCGTTTTCCCTATTTTTCGGTGCCGCCAACAGCGGCTGAACGCGGGAGCCGGTCGGGTGGAGCGGTTGCTGGAGCGCCAGGAGGCGCTCGCCGAGCTGGGCGGGATCACGCGGGACGTTGCCCGCGGCGGTGGCGGGCGGCTGGTGTTGGTGAGCGGGGAAGCCGGAGTCGGCAAGACCGTGGTGCTGGGGCACATTGTGGCCCAGTTGGATTCCGCCATGCAGGTGCTGCGCGGCTGGTGCGACCCGTTGGCCACACCGCGCCCGTTGGGGCCGCTCATCGATGCGTTGGCTGGCGTGGGTCCAGCCGCGGCCCGAGCATTGGACGCGGCGATCCTGTCCGGTGACACCGGCGTGCTCTACCGCCGGTTGTTGGCGTTACTGCGCGATGGACACCATTGGCTGTGGGTGATCGAAGACGCTCATTGGGCCGATGGCGCGACCCTGGATCTGCTGCGGTTTCTGGCCCGACGCGTCGATTCGCTGCCGCTGCTGCTGGCAGTGTCCTATCGCGACGATGAACTTGACCGACAGCACCCACTGTCGGTCGCCCTGGGAGATATGGCCACCTGCGCGGCAGTCAGTCGTATCCAGTTGGAGCCGCTGAGTCCCCAGGCGGTGGCCCAGATGGCCACCGGCAGCGGGGTAAACGCCGAGCAGCTGCACCAACTCACCGGCGGTAACCCATTTTTCGTCACCGAGGTGCTGGCCACCGGCCCGGCCGCGTTGAGTCGGCAGGGCTTGCCGCGCAGCATCACCGAGGCGGTCCGCGGCCGGCAGGGCCGCCTGTCGGTGGCCGCACGTGAGACCGCTGACGCGGTGGCAGTCTGTGGCCCACGTGCGCCGGTGGATCTGGTGGAAAAGGTCTGCCCGATGGCCGGCACGGGGCTGGGCGAATGCCTCGACGCCGGGGTGCTGGTCGCTGACGCGAACACGATCGGCTTTCGCCATGAGCTGGCCCGCCGCGCCACCACGGAACGGATACCCGGATACGAGCGGCGAGCGCTGCACAAACGGGCATTGGCGGTGTTGGCCGAACCGCCAATCGATCCGGATACGTTGGTGGCGTTAGCATTTCACGCCCAGCGCGCCGACGATATCGGCGCCGTCATCCGCTACGGGCCTCCGGCCGCCGAGCGGGCCTTGGCGCTGGGCGCGAACCGCGAAGCCGCCGAGCTGTACGAGGTCACGCTGCGTTACGCCAAAACCGCCCCGGCCGAGCAGCGTGCCGTGTGGCTCGAACAGCATGCGTTCGCCAGCTATGCCTGCGGGCTCGCAGAGGCGGCTGTGTCCTCGTGGCGGGAAGCGGCGATGCTACGCCACGATCTGGGTCATCGACTCGCACAAGCCGAGGACCTTCGTTGGCTGTCCCACCAACTGTGGGGGACTGGCCGCACCCGCCAAGCCGCCGAAGCGGGACGCACCGCATTGGCGTTGGCCCAAGGCGACGGTGCGAGCCGTCAGCTGGCCTCGTCGCTGGTGAACATGACCCAGGTGGGGGTGTGGGGTTTCGACGCGGCTGCCGCCGAGTATGCCGCCCACGCAATGACGGTGGGTGCCCAGCTCGGGGATGACCTGACCATCGCGCAAGCTCGCGGTTTTGCCGCCCTGGCCCGCGTGTTGCGGACCGACACCGGATGGGACGAGTTGGAAGCTGCCTGGCGCGACACCATGGCTGCCGACGTGCGCGGCGAACACGCCGGCCTGCTCGGGACGTGCGTGTGCGGGTTCGCCGCGATGCATTATGACTTGGACCGGGCCTACAGCTGCCTTGCCGATGCCGTAGCGCATTGCCGTGACCGTAACCTGATCACGTTCGAGGCATTGAACCGCGGCATCGATGCCTTGCTGGGTCTGCATCGCGGCAACTGGGACACCGCCCGCTCAGCTGCGGAGGACGTACTCACCCGCCCGGGGTTGGTCGCGGTGAACACCACCGTGCCGCGACTGACCCTGGCCCTCATCGACGCCCGCCGCGGCGAACCACCCACCACATCGCTGCTCGACTACGACACGGCCATACCCTTCTCCGACCATCTGCGGCTGTTTCCGGTGTGGGCGGCGCGTGCAGAGGTCGCGTGGTTGGCCGGCGACGACGACACCGCGCGCACCGAGGCTCAGACCGCCCTGGCAGCCCTCGAAGACGAGGCCGATGCCTGGCTGATTGGGTCGTTGCGCCGCTGGGCGCAACTGCCCGGCGCCGGCGCGGCGCCCATCGCCGTCGAGAACCCGATCACTCCCTTCCACTTAGAAGTGAGCGGCGACTGGCAGGCCGCCGCCACCGAATGGACGCGCCGCGGCTGCCTGTACGAAGCGGCCGTCGCCCAACTCGGCGGCGACATCGCTGCGGTGCAGTCAGCGCACGACACTTTCCGCCGGCTCGGGGCACGCGCAGCGGCCCGCCGCGCCCAACAGCGTCTCGCCGCGCTGCGCGGTCCAACCCGCCGCGGCCCATACGGTCAAACCCTTGCCGACCCCGACGGGCTGACCCGCCGCCAACGCGAGGTCCTCGAACTGCTCACGTCCGGCCACAACACCGCAGGCATCGCCGCCACCCTGCACATCAGCACCAAAACCACCGACAACCACATACAGGCCATCCTGGCTAAACTCGGGGTCAGCACTCGCGCCCAAGCCGTCGCCCACGCCCTGCGAGATCCGGTCACGACTTAGCCTGAAGAGCGCACACCGACAGCCCGCCGCGTGAACCACGTCGGCTACATCTGTGCACCCGGAGCCGCCGCAACCGTGCCGTCTTGTAGATGACACTGACGAACTGAACAGCTCAAACATTCCAATCAGGCCATCTCGTCACAGATAACGCAGTGCGGGCGTAATCCAAGAGAGCAGCAAGCCCAACTCGCTCCTCGCCCGCGGACATGCCCGAAAGCTTGTCGCTGTAGACGCGATTCGCGTCGACACCTGCCGAGATCAGCGCATCGACTTGTTGGTCGAGGGACTGATGCCCGGTGCTGACGCGGGCGTACCCGAGTTGGGCTCCGGTCGTGGCTGGAGTGGTGATCGTTGCCATGCAATCACTGTCTCAACAGGCCGAGCTCATCGCCGGTAGGTTCGGCCGCCAGGATCTCCTTCGACAGGTTGATGGTGTCGAAGATCCTGCGGCGCGTCACTTCGGTGATGAGCTTCGTCGCCACGCCCCTATAGCTCCTTTGTGGCCGGCGCCCGACCCCGGTGGATCAGGTGCGCTTCAAAGATTACGGGGATCTACGCGACCATGTCCCGACCGCGACGAAAGTCGCGTCCGCGGCCAGCTTCCCCACCAAACACAAAGGTCACGAACCCAAATGAGTTCGTGACCTTTAGCGCCGCAGTTCGTAGAACCGCTCGCTGTGGGCGAAGGGGGACTTGAACCCCCACGTCCCGAAGGACACTGGCACCTGAAGCCAGCGCGTCTGCCATTCCGCCACTCGCCCGGAAAAACAACCGATGGACCATATCACTCTAATAGCCGCATTCCCCAACTGCCTGGTCGGGCCCGGCGGCTGGGCGGCGCTGCGGGCCAACGTCTCTGAGCAGGGCGGACGCAGTTCTCAGAGTTTTCACGGTGCCGCGAGCTCGCGCGGTGTCGATACCATGCTGGAGTGAGAGGTCACCGCGCGCATCGTTTGCCGCACGGCAGCGACACGCATTGGCAAGTGCGGGTGAACGGCAGGGCATGAGTAGCCAACGGGGGCTGGCGGCGCGGATCGAGCGCAAGCTCGAGGCCACCGTCGACAATGCCTTCGCCCGAGTCTTCGGCGGATCGATCGTCCCGCAGGAGGTGGAGGCCCTGCTGCGCCGCGAAGCCCGCGACGGCGTCCAACGGCTGCACGGAAATCGGTTTTTGGCCCCCAACGAATACATCATTACCCTCGGAAGGCACGACTTCGAGAAGGTGGGCGCCGACCCTGATCTCACGTCGGGCGCTTTCGCGAGGTACTTGGCCGACTACATCCGTGAACAGGAGTGGCAAACGTATGGTGATGTGGTCGTCCGCTTCGAGCAGTCGTCGAACCTGCGTACCGGCCAGTACCGCGCCCGTGGTGCTGTCAACCCCGATGTGCAGCCCCGCCCGACGGTCAATGAGCCCGTCCGGCCACAATCAAATAATGCGTTCGGCGCAGAACGAGGAGTAGCACCAATGACTGACGATTCGAGCTACCGCGGGGCTCAGGGGCCGGGGCGGCCCAGCGATGAGTATTACGACGACCGCTACGGGCGTCCGCAAGAGGCTGGCGCAGAACCGCAGGGGGGGCCTGAACCGCGCGGTGGGTATCCACCGCCGCCCGAGCAGGGCGGCTACCCGCCGCAGCAGGGCTACCCGCCGCCGCGGCACCCCGAGCAGGGCGGCTACCCCGAGCAGGGCCAAGGCGGCTACCCGGAGCAGGGCGGCTACCAAGCGCCGGGCGGCTACCCCGACCAGCGCGGGTATCAAGCCCCGGGGGGATACCCCGAGCAGCGCGGCTACCAGGGCCAGGGCGGGGGCTACCCCGAGCAGGGCCAAGGGGGGTACCCGCCGCAGTACGAGCAGCGCCCTCCCGCGCCCGGTGGGTACGGCGGCCAAGGTTACGACCAGGGCTACCGCCAGGGCGGCGGTTACGGCCCGCCGGGCGGCGGTCAGCCCGCAGGCGGCCAACAGGGCTACGGCGGGTACGGCGAATACGGCCGCGGACCGGCGCGCCAGGATGAGGGTGCCTACGCTCCGCCCGAGCAGCGGCCGGCCTACCCCGAGCAGGGCGCCGGGTACGAGCAGGGCGGCGGCTATGAGCAGGCCGGCGGGTACGAGCAGGGATACCAGCAGGGCGGTGGTGGCTACGGGCGGCAGGACTACGCCGGCGACTACACGCAGTATGCGGAGAACGTCCCGGGCGGGGGATACGGCGGCCAGGGCGGCTATCCCGAGGCGCCCCAGCGCGACTACGACTACGGCCAGCAGGCCGAGTACGCCCAGCCCGCCGACTACGGGCAGCCGGCCGACTACGGTCAGCAGGCCGGCGGCTACGGCGCTTACGGCGGCGGCTATGGCGCGGCCGGGACGGCGGTCACGCTGCAGCTCGACGACGGCAGCGGCCGCACCTATCAGCTGCGTGAGGGCTCCAACATCGTGGGCCGCGGCCAAGACGCCCAATTCCGGTTGCCCGACACCGGCGTGTCACGGCGTCACCTCGAGATCCGTTGGGACGGGCAGGTGGCGCTCCTGTCGGACCTGAACTCGACCAACGGCACCACCGTGAACAACGCGCCCGTGCAGGAGTGGCAGTTGGCCGATGGTGACGTGATCCGCCTGGGCCACTCGGAGATCATCGTCCGGATCCACTGAACCCGCTGGGCTCGACGCTGCCCTGCCTCGCCCCGAGTCGACCGCCGTCCAAGTATCGTGACGTTGCCGATGTGCTCGGGGTCACGGGCGCCGGGGGGATGACGCCGCCAGGACGGAAAGGACGCCAGATGCAGGGACTCGTACTGCAGCTGACGCGTGCCGGATTTTTGATGTTGTTGTGGGTATTCATCTGGTCCGTGTTGCGGATCTTGCGGACCGATATCTACGCCCCCACCGGCGCCGTCATGGTTCGCCGGGGCTTGGCGTTGCGCAGCACCCTGCTGCCGTCGCGGCAACGCCGGCACGCCGCGCGCTACCTGGTGGTGACCGAGGGGGCGTTGGCCGGTGCCCGCATCACACTCAGCGGGCAACCGGTGTTGATCGGGCGGGCTGACGACTCGACCCTGGTGCTCACCGACGACTACGCCTCGACCCGGCACGCCCGGCTATCTCAGCGCGGTTCGGAATGGTACGTCGAGGATCTAGGATCGACCAACGGCACTTACCTTGACAGGGCAAAGGTGACGACTGCGGTACGAGTTCCCATAGGGACGCCGATTCGGATCGGCAAGACGGCGATCGAGCTGCGCCCGTGACCCTGGTCCTGCGATACGCCGCGCGCAGCGATCGCGGCTTGGTGCGCGCCAACAACGAAGACTCCGTATACGCCGGTGCGCGGCTGCTCGCCCTGGCCGACGGCATGGGCGGCCACGCCGCGGGCGAGGTCGCCTCCCAGCTGGTGATCGCCGCGCTGGCCCACCTTGACGACGACGAACCCGGCGGCGACCTGCTGGCCAAGCTCGACGCCGCGGTGCGCGCCGGCAATGCCGCCATCGCGGCGCAAGTGGAGGCGGAGCCCGAACTCGAGGGCATGGGCACCACGCTCACCGCGATCCTGTTCGCAGGCGACCGGATTGGCTTGGTACACATCGGCGATTCGCGCGGCTATCTGCTGCGTGACGGTGAACTGACGCAAATCACCAAGGACGACACCTTCGTTCAGACCCTGGTCGACGAGGGCCGCATTACCCGCGAAGAGGCACACAGCCACCCGCAGCGGTCGCTGATCATGCGCGCCCTGACCGGTCACGAGGTCGAACCCACACTGACCATGCGCGAGGCGCGGGCCGGCGACCGCTACCTGCTCTGCTCCGACGGGCTCAGCGACCCGGTCAGCGACGAGACCATCCTCGAAGCCCTGCAGATCCCAGACGTGGCCGAGGCCGCCTACCGCCTCATCGAGCTGGCGCTGCGCGGCGGCGGTCCGGACAACGTGACCGTGGTGGTCGCCGACGTCGTCGACTACGACTACGGCCAAACCCAACCGATTCTTGCCGGCGCGGTTTCGGGTGACGACGACCAGATGACGTTGCCCAACACCTCCGCGGGCCGTGCCTCCGCGATCAGGCCTCGCGAAGAGGCCGCGAAACGCGTTGCGCCCCAACCAGAAACCCCAAGCCGACCGCGCTGGCCGCGGCGGCGGATGTTCTTCGTCGTGACGTTGGCGGTGTTGTTCGTTCTGTCGGGCCTGGCCATCGCGTGGTGGGTGATCCAGCGCAACTATTACGTCACCGAATACGACGGCAAGGTCTCGATAGTCCGCGGAATTCAGGGATCATTGTTGGGTCTGCCGCTGCAGGAGCCCTATCTGGTCGGCTGCCTGAGCGCGCGCAACGAGCTGTCGCTGATCAGTTACGGCCAGTCCGGTCACTCGAACTGTCAGCTGATGACGCTGCGGGACTTGCGCCGTCCCGGGCAGGTCCAGGTGCAGACCGGGCTGCCGGGCGGCAGCCTGGACCAGGCCGAGTCACAGCTCCGGCAATTGCTGGCCGAATACCTGCTGCCCACCTGTCCTTCGCCGCGCGCCACGTCGCCGCCGGGCGCCCCGGGCCCCGGGAGCGGCACCCCCGAGTCAAGCGTCGCGGCATCGCCAGCATCAACCACTCCACCTACCACCGCTTCTCCCGGCCCCAGCGCCCCGGCCCCCACCAGCACCGCAGCCGGCCCCGCGACCCCTTCGCCGGTGGGCCCCACGACCACTTCCCAGACGGTCACCGCGCTTCCTGCGCCTCCACTCCAACCGGGCATTGACTGCCGGACAGTGGCATGACCACACAACTCCAGCCGCCCGTCGCTGTCACGCCGCCGCTGCCCACTCGTCGCAACGCCGAGCTGCTGCTGCTGTGCTTCGCCGCGGCCATCACCGTCGCCGCGCTGCTGATCGTAGAGGCCAACCAGGACCGCGAAATGCACTGGAACGTCATCAGCTATGGGCTGGTGTTCCTGCTCGTGTTCGGTTCGGCGCACATGGCCATCAGGCGCTTCGCGCCCTATACCGACCCGCTGCTGTTGCCAATTGTGGCGCTGCTCAACGGACTTGGCCTGGTGATGATCCACCGGCTCGACCTCGTCAACAACCAGATGAGCGGCCACCATCACCCCAGCGCCACCCAGCAGATGCTGTGGACGGTGGTCGGGGTCATCACGTTCGCGCTCGTGGTCACGTTTCTCAAAGACCATCGACAGCTGGCACGGTACGGCTACATATGCGGGATCACCGGCCTGGTCCTGCTGGTCATTCCCGCGCTGTTGCCGGCATCGCTGTCTGAGCAGAACGGCGCGAAGATCTGGATTCGCTTCCCCGGCTTCTCGTTTCAGCCCGCCGAGTTCTCCAAGATCTTGCTGCTGATCTTCTTCTCCGCCGTGCTGATCGCCAAGCGGGGCCTATTCAACAGCGTCGGAAAGCATTTCATGGGCCTGACCCTGCCGCGCCCACGCGACCTCGCGCCACTGCTGGCCGCGTGGGTGATCTCGGTGGGAGTGATGGCCTTCGAGAAGGACCTCGGCACCTCGCTGCTGCTCTATGCGTCGTTCTTGGTCGTGGTTTACCTTGCGACACAACGGTTCAGCTGGGTTGTGATCGGCCTGGTGCTGTTCGCGGTGGGCAGCGTCATCGCGTATTTCATCTTCGCGCACGTGCGGGTCCGCGTGCAGATGTGGTGGGACCCGTTCTCCGACCCCGACGGCAGCGGCTACCAGATCGTGCAGTCGCTGTTCAGTTTCGCCACGGGCGGCATCTTCGGCACCGGGCTCGGCAACGGCCAACCCGACACCGTGCCGGCCGCGTCGACCGACTTCATCATCGCGGCGTTCGGTGAAGAGCTCGGACTGGTCGGATTCGCCAGCATCTTGATGCTCTACACCATCGTCATCATCCGTGGCATGCGCACCGCGATCGCGACGCGGGACAGCTTCGGCAAACTGCTGGCCGCGGGTCTCGCCTCCACCCTGGCCATCCAGTTGTTCATCGTCGTCGGTGGCGTCACGCAACTCATCCCGCTGACCGGGCTGACCACGCCGTGGATGTCCTACGGCGGATCATCGCTGCTCGCCAATTACATACTGCTGGCCATCCTCGCTCGCATCTCGCACAGCGCGCGGCACCCCCTGCGCGGCCGCGATCGCAAGGACGCCCCGATCGCGGCGGCCAAGACCGAGGTGATCGAGAAGGTATGAACACCTCGCTGCGCCGCATCTCGCTCACGGTCATGGCGTTGATCGTGCTGCTGCTGCTCAACGCCACCATGACGCAGGTGTTCGCCGCCGACTCGCTGCGGGCCGACCCGCGCAATCAGCGGGTCCTGCTGGACGAGTATTCGCGGCAGCGCGGCCAGATCGTCGCCGGCGGCCAACTGCTGGCCTACTCGGTGGCCACCGACAGCCGGTTCCGCTTTCTGCGGGTCTATCCCAATCCCGCCGTCTACGCGCCGCTCACCGGCTTCTACTCCCTGCGCTATTCCAGCACCGGCCTGGAGCGTGCCGAGGACCCGCTGCTGAACGGCTCGGACGAGCGGCTGTTCGGGCGCCGGCTGGCCGACTTCTTCACCGGCCGCGATCCGCGCGGCGGCAACGTCGACACCACCATCCGGCCGCGGGTCCAGCAGGCCGGGTGGGATGCGATGCAGCAGGGCTGCGGCGGGCCGCCGTGCAAGGGCGCCGTCGTCGCCCTCGAGCCGTCCACCGGCAAGATCCTGGCCATGGTCTCATCGCCGTCGTATGACCCCAATCTGCTCGCGTCGCACGATCCTCAGGTGCAGGCGCAGGCGTGGCAGCGGCTACGCGACGACCCCGACAACCCGCTGACCAACCGCGCCATCTCGGAGACCTACCCGCCCGGCTCCACGTTCAAAGTGGTCACCACCGCGGCGGCGCTGGAGGCCGGTGCGACCGACGCCGAGCAGTTGACCGCGGCGGCGTCCATTCAGCTTCCGGACAGCACCGCGACGCTGGAGAACTACGGCGGCCAGCCCTGTGGCAATGAGCTCACAGTGTCGCTCAAACAGGCGTTCGCCCTGTCGTGCAACACGGCGTTCGTCCAGCTCGGCATCCACACCGGCTCGGATGCGCTGCGCAGTATGGCGCGCTCGTTCGGTCTGGACACCACACCGAGCGTGATCCCGCTGCAGGTCGCCGAGTCGACGGTCGGGATCATCCCGGACGCAGCCGCGCTGGGCATGTCCAGCATCGGCCAAAAAGATGTCGCGCTGACACCGCTGGAGAACGCTCAGATCGCCGCGACCATCGCGAACGACGGCATCACGATGCAGCCCTACCTGATCGACAGCCTCAAGGGCCCCGACCTGGCGAACATCAGCACGACCGTTCCGTATCAGCAGCGCCGCGCGGTGTCACCCCAGGTCGCCGCTAAGCTAACAGAGCTGATGGTCGGCGCCGAGAAGGTCGCGCAGCAGAAAGGGGCCATTCCCGGCGTGCAGATCGCATCCAAGACCGGTACCGCAGAGCATGGCACCGATCCGCGAAATACGCCGCCGCACGCGTGGTACATCGCCTTCGCGCCCGCGCAGACGCCCAAAGTCGCCGTGGCAGTGTTGGTGGAGAATGGCGGCGACCGCCTGTCCGCGACGGGAGGTGCACTCGCCGCGCCGATCGGACGGGCTGTGATCCAAGCCGCGCTACAGGGAGGACCATGAGCCCGCGAGTTGGTGTGACGCTGTCTGGCAGATACCGCCTGCAGCGCCTGATCGCCACCGGTGGCATGGGCCAAGTCTGGGAGGCCGTGGACAGCCGGCTGGGCCGGCGCGTCGCGGTCAAGGTGCTCAAGCAGGAGTTCTCCCAGGACCCGGAATTCATCGAGCGGTTCCGCGCCGAGGCGCGCACCACCGCCATGCTGAACCACCCCGGCATCGCCCAGGTCCACGACTACGGCGAGAGCCAGCTGGACGGGGAGGGCCGTACCGCCTACCTGGTGATGGAGCTGGTCAATGGCGAGCCGCTGAACTCGGTGCTCAAGCGCACCGGCCGGCTGTCGCTGCGGCACGCACTGGACATGCTCGAGCAGACCGGCCGGGCCCTGCAGGTCGCGCACGCCGCGGGCTTGGTGCACCGCGACGTCAAACCGGGCAACATCCTGATCACCCCGACCGGCCAGGTCAAGATCACCGACTTCGGTATCGCCAAGGCCGTCGACGCCGCGCCGGTCACCCAGACCGGGATGGTCATGGGCACCGCCCAGTACATCGCCCCCGAACAGGCCCTCGGGCACGACGCGACCCCCGC
This sequence comes from Mycobacterium sp. E342, assembly GCF_001667665.1. Taxonomy (NCBI): domain Bacteria; kingdom Bacillati; phylum Actinomycetota; class Actinomycetes; order Mycobacteriales; family Mycobacteriaceae; genus Mycobacterium; species Mycobacterium sp. E342. The sequence continues at coordinate 31,857 of NZ_LZJM01000240.1, read as the reverse complement.
CAGCGACGTGTACTCGCTGGGTGTCGTCGGCTACGAGGTCGTGTCGGGCAAGCGGCCCTTCACCGGTGACGGCGCCCTGACGGTGGCGATGAAGCACATCAAGGAGCCCCCGCCCCCGCTGCCCGCCGAGCTGCCGCCCAACGTGCGGGAGCTCATCGAGATCACGCTGGTCAAGAATCCCGCGATGCGTTACCGCAGCGGCGGCCCCTTCGCCGACGCCGTGGCCGCGGTGCGGGCCGGCCGCCGCCCGCCGCGGCCCAGCCAGTCGCCGCCCCCCGGGCGCGCGTCACCGGCGGCCATCCCGTCCAGCCCGACGACCAGGGCGGCCGCCGTCACCAGCACTCGGGCCGCGGCCCCGCGCCGGTCCCGGCCGGCCACCGGCGGTCACCGCCCACCCCCGGCGCGGCGCACCTTCTCCTCGGGTCAGCGCGCGTTGTTGTGGGCCGCCGGGGTGCTGGGGGCGCTGGCGATCATCATCGCGGTGCTCATCGTCATCAATTCCCGCGCGGACACCCAGCAGCCGCCGCCTCCGACGGTCACCGACACCGGCGGTCCGCCGGCGCCACCGGCGAGCAAGACCCCGAGCGGTTCCGCGCCCGGCCCCGCGCTGCGGCTCAATTGGACGGATCGCGCGACGATAGGTAATTCTGGACTGCAACGAGGGCCGGCCGAGCGCGGGTGGGGTGAACGACCGGCGCCCAGCGTCTCACCGGCCCGACACGAGATACCACGATGACCACCCCTCAGCACCTGTCTGACCGCTATGAACTGGGCGAAATCCTCGGATTCGGGGGTATGTCCGAGGTTCACCTGGCCCGCGATGTCCGGCTCCACCGCGATGTCGCGGTGAAAGTGCTGCGCGCCGACCTGGCCCGCGATCCCAGCTTCTATCTGCGGTTCCGCCGCGAGGCTCAGAACGCCGCCGCGCTCAATCACCCGTCGATCGTGGCGGTGTATGACACCGGCGAGGCGGAGACCCCGACGGGTCCGCTGCCCTACATCGTCATGGAGTACGTCGACGGCGTCACGCTGCGCGACATCGTGCACACCGACGGCCCGCTGCCCCCGCGGCGGGCCATCGAGATCATCGCCGACGCGTGCCAGGCGCTGAACTTCAGTCACCAGAACGGCATCATCCACCGCGACGTCAAGCCGGCGAACATCATGATCAGCAACACCAATGCGGTCAAGGTGATGGACTTCGGGATCGCCCGCGCGATCGCCGACAGCGGCAACAGCGTCACGCAGACGGCGGCAGTGATCGGGACGGCCCAGTACCTGTCGCCCGAGCAGGCCCGCGGCGACACCGTCGACGCCCGCTCCGACGTCTATTCGCTGGGGTGTGTGCTCTACGAAATCCTCACGGGCGAGCCGCCTTTCACCGGTGACTCCCCGGTCGCGGTCGCGTACCAGCACGTGCGTGAGGACCCGATTCCACCGTCGCAGCGGCACGAGGGCATCTCCGCCGACCTCGACGCGGTCGTGCTCAAGGCACTGGCCAAGAATCCGGACAACCGCTACCAGACGGCCGCCGAGATGCGCGCCGACCTGGTGCGGGTGCACAACGGCGAAACCCCCGAGGCGCCCAAGGTACTCACCGACGCCGACCGCACCTCGCTGCTTGCCACGGGCGGAAACCTGCCCGGCCACCGCCCCGATGCGCTGCCGCGGCAACCTCTCCGCCGCGTCGAGGACCGCAACGGTGGCTCGGTCGGTCGCTGGATCGTCGCGGTCGCGGCACTGGCGGTGCTGACGATCGTCGTCGTCATCGCCTTCAACACCTTCGGCGGCACCACCCGCGACGTCCAGGTACCCGACATGCGGGGCCAGGTGTCCGCCGATGCCATCGCTTCACTGCAGAACCGCGGCTTCAAGACGCGCACCCTGCAAAAGCCCGACTCGACGATCCCGCCCGACCATGTCATCAGCACCGATCCGGGCGCCAACGCGTCAGTGAGCGCGGGCGACGAGATCACCATCAACGTTTCGACCGGTCCCGAACAGCGCGAGGTGCCCGACGTTTCCTCGCTGAGTTACTCCGACGCGGTCAGCAAGCTCAAAGCGGCGGGGTTCGGCAAGTTCAAACAGGCCAATTCACCGTCGAGCCCAGAGCTGCTCGGCAAGGTGATCGGCACCAACCCGCCGGCCAACCAGACGTCGGCGATCACCAACGTGATCACCGTCATCGTCGGCTCAGGCCCCGAGACGAAGCAAGTGCCCGACGTCGCGGGCCAGACCGTCGACGTCGCGCAGAAGAATCTCACGGTCTACGGCTTCACCAAGATCACCCAGGCGCAGGTTGACAGCACCCGGCCGGCGGGTGAGGTCATCGGCACCAATCCGCCCAAGGGCCAGACGGTCCCGGTGGATTCGGTGATCGAGTTGCAGGTGTCCAAGGGCAACCAGTTCATGATGCCCGACCTGAGCGGCATGTTCTGGACGGACGCCGAGCCACGGTTACGGGCGCTGGGCTGGACCGGGGTGCTGGACAAGGGCCCCGACGTGGACGCGGGTGGCTCCCAGTCCCACCGGGTCGTGTATCAGAACCCGCCGGCCGGCACAGGCTGTAACCGCGACGGCATCATCACGCTGAAGTTCGGCCAGTAGCGGCCGGGTCGGCCGGGAAGTAGGGCTGCACCGCGGCGCGGACCTCGTTCTCGAGCCGGCGGACCAGCGTGTCGTTGCGGGCCCAGCCGCAGTACGCCAGCCAGTTCGCCAGCATCCGGTGTCCGCCCTCGGTCAGGATCGACTCCGGGTGGAACTGCACACCGTGAATGGGCAACTCGCTGTGTCGCACGCCCATGATGACGCCGCCGCGGGTGCGCGCCGTCACCTCCAACACCGGGGGCAGCGACTCCGGCAGTATGGTCAGCGAGTGATAGCGGGTCGCCGTGAAGGGATCCGGAAGCCCTTGCAGCACACCGGTATTGGTGTGGAACACGCTGCTGGTCTTGCCGTGTAGCAGCTCGGGCGCGCGGTCGACGGTCGCGCCGAAGGCGACACCGATGGCCTGGTGTCCAAGGCACACCCCGAGCAGCGGGGTGCGCTCGGCGGCACACGCACCCACCAGAGCGATGGAAGCGCCCGCGCGTTCCGGCGTTCCCGGCCCGGGGCTGAGCAGCACACCGTCGAACCCCCTGGCGACGGCGGACTCGTCGGAGAGCCTGGCGTCGTCGTTGCGCCACACCTCGGCCTCGACGCCCAGCTGGCCCAGGTACTGCACCAGGTTGAACACGAAGCTGTCGTAGTTGTCGACGACCAGGATCCGCACCGTGCCAGGTTACCGTCCGCGGAAAGTCAGTAGCCGATGGTTCCCATGGGCTGGGCGAAATGTAGCCGGTCCGGCTCGGTGTGGCCAGCGACCTGGACGTCGGGCTTGACCTCTTCGCGGTAGCCCAGCCCGAACCGGACCACGTACTGGCGGTACAGGACGACCAGGGGAGCGGCGGCCAAGGCGGCTTGCATCGCGGCCGCGTTGCCGATCGCGGTGATCGTGTAAGGCGGGCTGTAGGTGCGCCCGTTGAGCAGCAGGGTGTTGCCGACGCAGCGGGGCACCGAGGTGGCGATGATGCGCTGGTCCTGCATCTGGATCGCCTCGGCGCCGGCGCTCCACATCGCATTGAGGACGGCCTCGATGTCCTGCTGGTGCACCACAAGATCGTCGGGGGATGCATCGCGCGGGAACCGGCCGTTGGCGTCGCGTGGGGCGTCCTCCAGGGTCACCACCAGGCCCGGCCCGTGCACCGGATTCATGCCCGCCTCGGCTGCCAGCTCGGCCGAGCGTCGCAGCATCGCCGCCAGCGCGCGATCCGAGGACCGTCCGTGCGCGGTGTCGATCTTGCCCGACAGTTCGTCGCGCTGGGCGTTGAGATGGTTCACCGACGACTGGGCCTCGCGGACCAGGTCAACCAACCGGGGGGCGTCACTGCGGCGGATCTCGGCGCCGCCGGACACCCCGTGAGTGGCGGCCAGCAGCAGCCCGGCCAACAGGCACACCACCGGGACACCGAAGCGCCACGGTGACGGGCGTCCGTCGTTCATCGGGTCTCCAATTTCCTGGTCACCACGCCAGGTGGGTTAGTCTCGTAGCCAAGCTGTGCGTGCAGCTGCGGTCTTCATCGTTGCACCCCGTCCCGCTCACCGTCTTGTTGAGGTAATCATGCCCAAGTCAAAGGTCCGCAAGAAGAACGACTTCGCCGTCAGCTCGGTCAGTCGCACGCCGGTGAAGGTGAAGGTCGGGCCGTCGAGTGTGTGGTTCGTGGCCCTGTTCGTCGGTCTCATGCTGATCGGGCTGGTCTGGCTGATGGTGTTTCAGTTAGCGGCCGTCGGCAGCCAAGCGCCCGCCGCCCTTAACTGGATGGCGCAACTGGGGCCGTGGAACTACGCCATCGCGTTCGCTTTCATGATCACTGGCTTGTTGCTGACGATGCGGTGGCACTGAGCACACGACGCGCCGGAATGAATTCATTTTTGGGTTGCTCCGTTACTGCGCCAGCAACGTTCCGACCACCCAATCACACGCGTGTGATTTATCCCCACTGTTGATAGCGTCTGTGGATAACTCCATTGCCCGTGGTCGGAGGGGTTGAGGACCGCGTGCAGCAAACGCACTGGGAGCCGCACGCGGCAGGAATCGCTGGTTGCGGGGTCGCCGGGGTTTTGATGGCTATCGCGAGTGTGACCGTAATCACAGACCCGCCCGGGCGGGCTCTGGCGGGGATTGCCGCGGCGGGTCTGATCTTGTTTGCGGGTGCGACGTGGCGCGCGCGGCCGAAGCTGGCAATTACGGCCGACGGTCTTGTGCTCCGCGGATGGTTCCGGACGCAGGTATTGCGGCCCTCCGACATCAAGATCATCCGGATCACCGAGTTCCGCCGCTACGGACGCAAACTCCGGCTCCTCGAGGTCGAGAACGCCGACGACGGGCTGGTGCTGTTCTCCCGATGGGACCTGGGGACGGATCCGCTGGAGGTGCTCGACGCACTGACGGCGGCCGGCTACGCGGGCCCTCACCCGCGCTGACCGGACCGCCGTAGGTCGGGGCCTACGAGATCGTGATCGACTCGATGACGACCGGCTCGGTGGGGCGGTCGTTGGCGTCGGTGGCCGTCGTCGAGATCGCCTCGACGACGCGCTGCGACTCCGGGTCCGTCACTTCACCGAAGATCGTGTGGCGGCGATTCAGGTGGGGCGTCTTGCCCACGGTGATGAAGAACTGGGAGCCGTTGGTGCCCGGACCCGCGTTCGCCATCGCCAGCAGGTACGGCTTGTCGAACTGCAGCTCGGGGTGGAACTCGTCGGCGAACTTGTAGCCGGGGCCGCCGCGGCCGGTTCCGGTCGGGTCGCCACCCTGGATCATGAAGCCCTGAATCACCCGGTGAAAGACCGCGCCGTCGTAGAACGGACCGGAGGACCCGCCCGAGGCGTTCTGGGTCGAGTATTCCTTGGTGCCCTGCGCCAGGCCGACGAAGTTCGCGACGGTCTTGGGCGCGTGGTTTCCGAACAGGGCGACTTTGATGTCGCCGCGGTTGGTGTGCAGCGTGGCGGTAGCGGTCTGAAAGGGGCTGTTGGTCACGGCATGAGAGTCTGCCATTACACGCGGGCCCGCCCGCACCCGGTGTCGTTCAAGCCGGCCCGCCACCGAAACCGCGTCGCGCACACAAGGGTTCCGTCGGCGTCCCTATGCTGGCAGTCTGTTCAGCACGCACAGAAAGGTGGCAGATGAGCGCGAAGGCGGATTCCCGGCTGACCCCGCGGGAGCGACTGGCCCGCGGGCTGACCTACTCGACCCTGGGGCCGGTGGACGTGACACGGGGCGTCGTCGGTCTGGGTGTCCAGTCCGCGCAGTCGACCGCAGCGCAGATTCGTCGCAAATACCAGGACGGGCGCCTGGCCAAAGAACTCGCGGCCGCGCAAGAGACGCTGGCCCAGGAGTTGGCGGCCGCCCAGGAGGTGGTGGCGGGGCTGCCGCAGGCGCTTCAGGACGCGCGCCGCGCTCAGCGCCGGACCAGGCGACCGTTGATCTTCGCCGGGGTCGCGGTCGTGGTGCTCGCCGGCGGCGCGGTCGCGTTCAGCATTGTGCGGCGCCAGGTGCGGGAGAAGCCCCAGGAGCCGCAGTCTCGGCCCCCCAGCGTTGACGTGCAGCCGCGCCTGTGATCTGTGGAGCCTAGGGGAATCGAACCCCTGACACCCGCCTTGCAAAGGCGGTGCTCTACCAACTGAGCTAAGGCCCCTCGACGTGATCGGGTGGCTGACCGGATGTGTCGTCCACCGCCACGTGCCAGACCTCGACCCCGCGTCGGTACCGCGCCACCGCCGCCGCCACAGCGATCACTGTGATTGGCAGGGCGAGTCTTACACAACGTCGTGACGGGCACATGGTTGTGGGCCTAGGAGGACTCGAACCTCCGACCTCTTCGTTATCAGCGAAGCGCTCTAACCGCCTGAGCTATAGGCCCGTACACGCGTACGGCCGAGCGACGAGATTACCGCACTCGCCGCCCCACCCCCAAAAATGCTAGTCGCGGTCGGCCAACGTCACTTCGATGCCGCCGATCAAGTCGGTGGTCAGGTTGTAGACGAAGGCGCCGATCGTGGCCATCGCGGTCAGCAGCACGATGTTGACCAAGCCGATCAGCACGGCGCCGCCGAAGATGGTCCCGCTGGACACCAGTTCGCCGCTGCTGCCGCTGGTGTTGTTCAACAGGTCGCCGACGTTGCTGTTCAGCTTCGACCACACGCCCATGCCCCCGAGCACCAAGTACAGGAACGCGACGGCGATCATCCAGACGAAGAACAGCGCGACCGAGAGCAGCAGGGACACCTTCAGCGTGCTCCACGGATCGATCCGCCGGACCTGCATGCTGGCGCGCACGGGGCCGCGCGGACGCCGGGACACCTGGGTGCGGCTGTCGCGCCCCTCCCGGTTTTCGGGGGCCGACGAACGGCCGGGCCCCTGCTGGCCCGACGGCTCGCCGGAGCGGTCGGGGGCCGTCTTGCGCTGCGGACCCCGCGGCGTCGGGCCGGACAGGTCCGGCAACTCACTGGCGTAGGCCTCCGCGGGCGGCCCGTCGCCGCGCCCCGCGGGAGCGTCGGTGTCGTGCGGCGGGGTCTTGCCCGGCGGGGGCGCGCCGCCGCCCGGGGCCGCGGTGCCGGAGACGAACCGGTTGAGCCGTGCCTCGACGCCGGTCGGCGGAGCCGACGGCCGCGCCTCGGTGGGGGGCTCGTTCTGGCGCTGGGGTGCCTGCGGGGGCCGGGCCCCCCCACGCTGCTGCCACGGCGGTGAATCACCGGCGTCCGGGGCGCGGCCGGCCTGTGCGGGCGGTGTCGCGCGGTGTATACCGGCGCGCTCGGCCGAACCATCCCCATTAAGGCCGTCGCCCTTTTTGGGGGCGCCCGGCTCGTTCGGTGAGGTCACCCCGACTCCTTACATCTCCTGCCGCGGCCGCGCGGGCGACGGCAGTCGCATTTTGTCTGGTCGGGCCGAGTCTAATTGCCCAGCTGTGGCCCGGGCCGCCCGGATTGTCACCGGTCAGCCGTCGGACTCGGTGTCGCCTTCCGCTTCCTCGACGACTTCGTCCGCGTTTTCCTCGGCATTGCGCGCGATGGCCAACAGTGTGTTGTCCTCGCCCAGGTTCATCAGCCGCACGCCCTTGGTCTGTCGTCCGGCCTTGCGGACCTGGCGCGCGGCGGTGCGAATCACGCCGCCTCCGGAGGTGATGGCGTAGAGCTCGCTGTCGTCGTCGACGATCAGCGCGCCTACCAGCCTGCCGCGCCGACGGTCGTACATCACGGTGAGCACGCCCTTGCCGCCGCGGCCCTGTACCGGGTACTCCTCGATCGCCGTGCGCTTGGCGTAGCCACCAGACGTCGCCACCAACAGGTACGTGCCTTCGCGAACCACGTTGAGCGACAACAGGTAGTCGTCGGTGTTGAACCGCATGCCCTGTACGCCGGACGTGGCGCGCCCCATCGGGCGCAGCGCCTCATCGGTGGCCGAGAACCGGATGGACTGGCCATTGGCCGACACCAGCAGCAGGTCCTCGTCCGACGAACACAGCACCGCGCCGACGAGCTCGTCGTTGTCGCGCAGGTTGATCGCCACGATCCCGCCCGACCGGTTGGAGTCGAAGTCGGTCAGCTTCGTCTTCTTGACCAGGCCGTTGCGGGTCGCCAGCACCAGGTACGGCGCGTCCTCGTAGCCGCGGATCTGAATGACCTGGGCGATGCGCTCCTCGGGCTGGAAGGCCAGCAGGTTGGCGACGTGCTGACCGCGCGCCGTCCGGGACGCCTCGGGCAGTTCGTACGCCTTGGCGCGATATACCCGGCCCTGCGTGGTGAAGAACAAGATCCAGTCGTGCGTGGAGCTGACGAAGAAGTGTCGCACGATGTCGTCCTGCTTGAGGCCGGCGCCCTGCACCCCCTTGCCGCCGCGTTTCTGGCTGCGGTAGAGGTCGGACTTGGTTCGCTTGGCATAGCCGGTCTCGGTGATGGTGACGACGACCTCCTCGCGGGCGATCAGGTCCTCGTCGTTGACGTCACCGTCGGCCGCGATGATCCGGGTACGACGGTCGTCGCCGTGCTTGTCGACGATCTCGGCGAGCTCGTCGTGAACGATCGCGCGCTGCCGTTCCGGCTTGGCCAAAATGTCTTCCAGGTCGGCGATCTCGGCCTCGATCTTGGCCAAGTCGTCGATGATGCGCTGGCGCTCCAGAGCCGCCAGCCGCCGCAGCTGCATATCGAGGATGGCCTGGGCCTGGATCTCGTCGATGTCGAGCAGCTCGATCAGGCCGGCTCGGGCGATATCGACGGTCTCCGACGCCCGGATCAGGGCGATGACTTCGTCCAACGCGTCGAGCGCCTTGACCAGGCCGCGCAGGATGTGGGCGCGTTCGTTGGCCTTGCGCAGCCGGTAGGTGGTGCGCCGGACGATGACGTCGAGTTGGTGCGCGACGTAGTAGCGGATCATCTGGTCGAGCCGCAGCGTGCGCGGCACCCCGTCGACGATCGACAACATATTCGCGCCGAAGCTGGTCTGCAGCTGGGTGTGCTTGTAGAGGTTGTTCAGCACCACCTTGGCCACCGCGTCACGCTTGATTTCGACGACGATGCGCAGGCCGACCCGATCGCTGGATTGGTCCTCGATGTTGGCGATGCCGGTAAGCCGGCCGTCGCGGACCTGCTCTGCGATCGACGTGATGAAGTTGTCGTGGTTGACCTGATAGGGCAACTCGGTGATGACGATCGAGGTGCGGCCCCGCGAATCTTCTTCTATCTCAACGACTCCGCGCATCCGGATCGATCCGCGACCGGTGGTGTAGGCATCGTGGATGCCCTGCGACCCGACGATCAGACCGTGGGTGGGGAAGTCGGGGCCCTTGACCCGCTCGCAGACTGCCGCCAGGGTGGCTTCTTCGTCGGCCTCATGGTTGTCCAGGCACCAGTAGACGGCTTCCGCCAACTCGCGCAGGTTGTGCGGCGGGATGTTGGTCGCCATGCCGACCGCGATGCCGCCGGAGCCGTTGGCCAACAGGTTGGGGAAACGGCTGGGCAGCACCGTCGGTTCCTGCACCCGGCCGTCATAGTTCGGAATGAAATCGACTGTCTCCTCGTCGATTTCACGCAGCATCTCCATGGCCAGCGGGGTCAGCCGCGCCTCGGTGTACCGCATCGCGGCCGGAGGATCGTTGCCCGGCGAGCCGAAGTTGCCCTGGCCGTCGACCAGGGGGTACCGCAGTGACCACGGCTGGGCCATGCGCACCAGGGTGTCGTAGATCGACGCGTCACCGTGGGGGTGGTAATTGCCCATCGTCTCGGCGACCGAGCGCGCGGACTTGGCATGGCTGCGGTCCGGGCGGAAGCCCGAGTCGTACATCGCATACAACACGCGGCGGTGCACCGGCTTGAGGCCGTCGCGAACCTCGGGCAATGCGCGCCCGACGATCACGCTCATCGCATAGTCGATGTAGCTACGCTGCATCTCCTGCTGGATGTCAACAGGTTCGATGCGGTCGCCGGCCTCGTCGCCCGGTGGCAGCGTGGTGTCAGTCATCTAGTCCCCTTTGTGGGTTGGCGTGCCCGACGAGTCCGTCAGACATCCAGGAAGCGAACGTCTTTGGCGTTACGGGTGATGAAGCTGCGGCGGGCATCGACGTCTTCGCCCATCAAGATGGAGAACAGCTCGTCCGCGGCCGCGGCGTCGTCCAGCGTGACCTGGCGCAGCACCCGCACCGACGGGTCCATCGTGGTCTCCCACAACTCTTTGGCGTCCATCTCACCCAGACCCTTGTACCGCTGAATGCCGTCCTCTTTGTTGATCTTCTTGCCCGACTTCAGCCCCGCCTCGAGCAGACCGTCGCGCTCGCGGTCGGAGTAGGCGAACTCAGGATCGGTGCGCTGCCACTTCAACTTGTACAGCGGCGGCTGCGCCAAGAACACGTGTCCGTTCTCGATCAATGGCCGCATGAACCGGAACAACAGGGTCAGCAGCAGCGTGGAGATGTGCTGGCCATCCACGTCGGCGTCGGCCATCAGCACGATCTTGTGGTAGCGCAGCTTGGTGATGTCGAACTCGTCGTGAATCCCGGTGCCCAGCGCGGTGATGATCGCCTGGACTTCGGTGTTCTTCAGCACCCGGTCGATGCGGGCCTTCTCGACGTTGATGATCTTGCCGCGCAACGGCAGAATCGCCTGGAACATTGAATCGCGACCGCTCTTCGCCGAGCCGCCGGCCGAATCGCCCTCCACCACATACAGTTCCGACTTGCGCGGATCGGTGGAGCGGCAGTCGGCCAGCTTGCCCGGCAGGCCGCCCAGGTCCGTGGCGCTCTTACGGCGCACCAGCTCTCGCGCCTTGCGCGCCGCGATGCGCGCCTGTGCCGACGACACCGCCTTGTTCACAACGGTTTTCGCCTCGGAGGGGTTTGCCTCGAACCAGTGCGTCAGCTGTTCGTTGCACACCCTCTGCACGAACGACTTCACCTCGGTGTTGCCCAGTTTGGTCTTGGTCTGCCCCTCGAACTGCGGCTCGGCGACCTTGACCGAGATCACCGCAGCCAAGCCTTCCCGGATGTCGTCACCGGTCAGGTTGGCGTCCTTCTCCTTGAGGAGCTTCTTGTCCTTGGCGTACTTGTTCACCACCGAGGTCAGCGCGCTGCGGAAGCCCTCCTCGTGGGTGCCGCCCTCGTGCGTGTTGATGGTGTTGGCGAAGGTGTGCACCGACTCCGAGTAGCCGCCGTTCCACTGCATGGCGATCTCGACCTCGTGGCCGGGGCCCTTTCCGTCGAAGTCGATCACGCTCTGCTGGATCGGGCTCTTCGTCCGGTTGATGTGCTTGACGAAGTCGACCAGGCCACCCGGGTAGTGGAACGTGCGGTGCTTGACCTTATGCGGCGCAGTCGATTCCGCCGCCTTCTCTTCGGCGGACTTGGGCGCCTCCGCGGTGTCGCTGACCACCTCGTCGACGACCTCGTCCTGCTCAACTCGTTCGTCGGTGAGGTTGATCGTGAGGCCCTTGTTCAGGAACGCCATCTCCTGCAGGCGCCGCGCCACGGTCTCGAAGTCATATTGGGTGGTTTCAAAGATTTCGGAATCGGCCCAGAACCGGATGGTGGTCCCGGTCTTCTTGGTGGCCTCGCCCTGCTTGAGGGTGCCAGGCACGGCGCGGTCGTAATACTGAAACCACTCGTGCCCGTCACGCTTGATGTTGACTTCCAGGCGGGTCGAGAGCGCGTTGACCACCGAGACGCCCACCCCGTGCAAGCCGCCGCTGACGGTGTAACCGCTGTTCTCGCCGCCGAACTTGCCGCCGGCGTGCAGCTGGGTCATCACCACGTCGACCGTCGGGGCGCCGGTGGCATGCATCGCCACGGGAATGCCGCGCCCGTCGTCGGCCACCTCCACACTGCCGTCGTCGAGCAGCCGCACGTCAACCCGTGTGGCGTAGCCGGCCATCGCCTCGTCCACCGAGTTGTCGACCACCTCCCAGATGAGGTGGTGCAGACCACGCTCACCGGTGGACCCGATGTACATGCCGGGACGTTTGCGGACCGCTTCCAGCCCTTCGAGCACGGTGATCGCTGAAGCGCCATATTCGTCTTGCGCCTTCTTCTTCTGGGCAGCCACGGTCGGAATGCTCTCCTTGGGGTTTCATGCGGGCGGTTCCAGTCACCGCGTCAGTCGCATCCCGCCAGTCTACCGTGATGGGCCGTCCGTACCGATTCTCCGGCCGCGTTTCTACCCAGCTAACTGCGCCGTGCGGGCAATTTCTCTATTCCCGCCGCGTCCCGACGTGCGTCCAGGCACTTCATGTCGTCCTAGCGGCTTTGAGCGGCCTGTTAATAAAGGCGGATCTGGGGATCGTCCGAGCCGGTCGACGGCCTAGCCGTAAGTATCGCGCGGACCCCTGCCGGGGATATGACGCGGCCCCTTGCGCCATGACGGTGCCGCCGGGCCGGTGATCTTGAGCGACGTCACCACGCCGTTGCCGACCGCCGCGGCGATCTTCGCCAGCAGTTGTGCCTGGATCATCCGCAACTGGGTGGCCCACGCCGTCGACTCGGCCGCCACGCTCAGCACGCCGTCGCTCAGCGCGGTCGGTGTCGCGTGGTCGGCGATCTGCGCCCCCACCACCGAGGACCAGTTGCCCAGCACCGTGCCTTCGGCAACCTGCGCCGACCAACCACGCTTCTTGGCCAAGTCACGCGCCAGCCTGCCCAGCGGCTGCGGATCGCGCGCATCGGGCCCCGGGCCCGACCAACTGCGTCGCTGGCCCGCCACCCGCCGGGTGGCCGGTGGCATCGACCGCCCACGGCCCGCATCCTTTCCCTGGGCGCGCGCCGCGGCGCGCGCCTCTTCGAGCGTGCGCCGGACCAGGTCCATGCCACGCGCCAGAGCCGGGTCCCTCGCGCCGGTTGATTCTTGTTCGTCGCCCGTCATGACCGCACCGCCGAGACGCGCCCAAGGTCGTCGTCCCGCAATTCGATGTCCACCTGCCTGGCGGACCAGCCCGCCGGGACGTCCTCTGCCACCGCCGCGGTGACCAACACCTGTTCCGCCGACTCCGCCACCGTCGCCAACGCCTGCCGCCGGGCGGCGTCAAGTTCGGCGAAAACGTCATCCAGCAACAACACGGGTTCACCCCCGTCGGCCCGCAAGAGCTCGTATGACGCCAACCGCAGCGCCACCGCGAATGACCACGATTCCCCATGGCTGGCAAAGCCTTTCGCGGGTTGCTCACCCAACCACAATTCGAGGTCGTCACGATGCGGGCCCACCAGGCACATGCCGCGTTCCAGTTCGGCGTCGCGGCGTTCGGCCAGCGCGGCCAGCATCGCGGCCTCGAGAAATTCGGCAGAGTTGCCGCCCGCATCTGCCGCCACTAGCGCGCCCAGACTGGTCCGATAGGCGATCGAAGCCGGCCTGGACGCCGGTGCCAGCAGCTGATAGGCCTTCTCCACCTCGGGCGCCAACTGGTTGACCAAGTCGATGCGCGCCGCCATCAACTCGGCCCCGTATTCGGCCAACCGGCTGTCCCACACGTCGAGGGTGTCCAGGGCACTTCGGTCACCGCGATGCCGTATCCCGGAGGCGGATTTCAACAGGGCCGTACGTTGCCGCAGAACTTTGTCGTAGTCGGCGCGTACCGCGGCCACCGTGGGCCGCCGCACCGTGGCCAGATCATCGAGATATCGACGCCGTTCGGCGGGATCGCCGCGCACCAACGCGAGGTCTTCCGGGGCAAAAAGTACGGCGCGCAAAACACCGATCACCTCACGCGTGCTGCGCACCGGTGACCGGTTCAACCGAGCCTTGTTGGCGCGCCCCGCGGCGATCTCCAGGTCGATCGCACATTCCCTGCCCTCGTTCACCACGATTGTCGACACCACAGCCCGGTCGGCCCCCGACCGGATCAGTGGTGTGTCAGTGCCCACCCGATGCGATCCCAAGGTCGTCGAAAACCAGAGCGCCTCAATGAGATTCGTTTTACCGAACCCGTTGGAACCGACAAACACCGTCCGGCCCGGCTCCAATTCGAGGTCGGCATGCGCCCAGGACCGAAAATCGCGCAGTCCCAAATGCCGGACGTACACCTATCCGGGCAACCGAACTGGCATCAACAGGTAGACGTAATCCGTCGGCAGGGCCGCGAAGGGACCATTCCCGCTGGGCGAACTGTCGTCACCGGAAGCCGGCCGCAGCAGCGCCGGTTTGCCGGGGGTGGTGAAACCGAATGACACCCGCTCGGAATGAACCGCCGCGAGCCCGTCTGTCAGGTAAGTCGGGTTGAACGCGATCGTCAACGGCTCGCCGACGAAATCGACGGCAAGGTCTTCCTCGGCCCGGCCGACGTCGTCGGCACCCGCGGACAACCGCAACGAGCCCTCGGAGAATTCCATCCGCACCTGTGCACCGCGATCGGCCACCAACGCCACCAGCTTGATCGCCTCCGTCAGCTCGGCCACGTTGATGGTGGCCACGGCCGTGTGCTCCGCCGGCAAGAGTTGGCGAAACTTCGGGAACTCCGCGTCCAGAAGGCGCGTCGTGCTCCGTTTCCCGTTGCCACTGATCCCGAGCAGCCCGTCCTTGCCGACCCCGCTGCCGGCGCCCAACGACAACCGAACCTCGGCGCCGTCGGCGCCCGCCCTGGCGGCCTCGGCCAACGTTTTCGCGGGCACCAACACCGCCGCTTCGATGTCGGGCGACGACGCCGACCAGGTCAGCTCACGCACTGCCAGCCGGAACCGATCGGTGGCCGCCAAAACCACCGTGTTACCGGAAATCTCGACCCGAATCCCAGTCAACATCGGCAACGTGTCGTCCCGGCCGGCCGCGACGGCGACCTGGCTGATGGCTTCAGCGAACAGATCGGCGGGCAGGGACCCGGTCTCCTCCGGTAGCGCCGGCAGCGTCGGATAATCCTCGACCGCCATGGTCGGGAGCGAGAATCTGGCGCTGCCGCAGTTCAGCGCGACCCGGTTACCGTCGACGTAGAAGTCGACGGGCTTGTTGGGCAACGCCCGGGTGATGTCGGACAACAACCGACCCGACACCAAAACGCTTCCGGGAGAAGCTATTTCGGCTGCGACCTGCGCTTCGGCGGAGACTTCGTAGTCGAACCCGGAGATCGTCAGTCCCTCGTCGGTGCCGGATAACAGCACTCCCGACAGCACCGGCACCGCCGGCCGGGTCGGCAGATTCTTCGCCACCCACGAGACCGCATCCGCGAAGGACTCCCGCACCAAACGAAACTTCAAGTCGCTGAGGCCAGCTCTCGTCGTCGCCGCGTCCATAGCGTCCCTTCACCTACCAAGCGTTCAAAAGTTCAGTGGCTAGCCTCTCCCCGCTAGCACGGGGCTCCGCCGCGAACGCCACTGACACGTCATGCCAACGACAACCGCAACGGCAGTCGAAGAACAACCGTAGATCGTCGGAGGCCATCTTGAAAGCTAATCGCGAAGCCCGACAAGGCGGGTTACCGGCGGCTGCCGGGCGGACGCGGAACCGAACGTCCCCAAAGCTGTATTTCAAAGAAGAAACGACGAAGAGATCTCAGTACTAGTAATAAGTGCTGTGCATTCTGGGGACAGCTGTGGTTCGGCCCAGCTAGGGCGGCGATCGGGCTGTGGATGGCAAGGTGCACAGCTGTGGGCCGAGTGTTGGGCCGTTGGGGACGAAGCGCGGCTGTGCACGCAGCGGCGGTTACTACACGGCTGTTTGATTGCGTTGTGCACAGTGCTGCGCACAAGGTCTTGACTGTGGCCCGTGTGACAGGCGTGCGAGAAGTTTTTTGAAATTAATCACCGGGCCGCGGCCCCAGAGGAGCCCGGCGTCAGCGCTTGGAGCGCTGGCGGATGCGAGTGGTGAGTTCCTTGACGTGATCGAAGACCTCACGTCGCTCGGCCATCTCGGACAAAATCTTGCGCTGGGCATACATGACGGTGGTGTGGTCACGCCCGAACGCCTGCCCGATTTTGGGCAACGACAGGTCGGTGAGCTCGCGGCACAGGTACATGGCGATCTGGCGGGACTGCGCGAGCGCCCGTGTCTTGCCGGGGCCGCGCAGTTCTTCCACGGTGGTATCGAAGTATTCGGCCGTGGCCGCCATGATGGTCGCCGCGCTGATCTGCATTGTGCTCGCGTCGGCGATGAGGTCACGGAGCACGATTTCGGCGAGGGCCTTGTCGATGGGGGTCTTGTTCAACGAGGCGAACGCGGTCACCCGGATGAGGGCGCCCTCGAGTTCCCGGATGTTGCGTTCGATGCTGCTGGCGATGAGTTCCAACACGTCGTCGGGGACCGCCAGGCGTTCCATCTGTGCCTTCTTGCGCAAGATCGCGATCCGGGTCTCGAGCTCGGGCGGCTGGACGTCGGTGATCAAGCCCCATTCGAACCGGGTCCGCAGGCGGTCTTCGAGCGTGGCCAGCTGCTTGGGGGGCCGGTCGGAGGAGATGACGATCTGCTTGTTGGCGTTGTGCAGTGTGTTGAAGGTGTGGAAGAACTCCTCCTGAATACCTTCCTTGCCCTCGATGAACTGAATGTCGTCCACGAGCAACACGTCGACGTCGCGGTAGCTGCGCTTGAAGGCAACCTTGCGGTCGTCGCGCAGCGAGTTGATGAAGTCGTTGGTGAATTCCTCGGTGGAGACGTATTTGACGCGCATGCCCGGGAAGAGTCGTTGCGCGTAATTTCCGGCGGCGTGCAAGAGGTGGGTCTTCCCCAGACCGGATTCGCCCCAGATGAACAGTGGGTTGTAGGCGCGCGCCGGCGCTTCGGCGATGGCCAGGGCCGCGGCGTGCGCGAAACGGTTGGACGCCCCGATGACGAACGTGTCGAAGGTGTAGCGCCGGTTGAGGCTGGTGCCGCCGGCGACGGCCGGGTCCGCGGGATGCGGACGCTCGGTGAAGTAGTTCGGCCAACTTTGCGCACTGTCGGCGGCTTCACCGCCCTCATCGGCGTCGTCGGTCTCGCCGGTGTCGTCGTCGGGAATCGGCGCTTCGGTTTGCAGGAACGGGTCGGGTTGCGCAAGCACGACGTCGCCGCTGTCGTCGTCGGGCGGGGCGATGCGTACCCCGAGTTGGATCTGTTGTCCGAGCCGACGGCTGAGGGCGTCGGTGATGGGGGCGCGCAGATGACGTTCGATCTCGTTTTGAACGAAACTGCTGGGGACCGACAACAGCGCGAACCCCTCGACGATGGTCAACGGCTGGACGAGGTTCAGCCAGGCTCGCTGCTGGGGGGTGAGGGGAGTGATGAGGGTGGTGCGGTTGGCGGCTAGCCCGTCCGGGGTGGATTCTCCGTTGAGCTCGGACACGACCGCGTTCCACACGGTGGTGAAACTTGAACCGGGGTCATCGGTCAACGACGCATCCCCCTGGTTCTCGAGCATCCCGGGTCGAAGTACAACCACGCTGGCGACAAAGCAACTGTCCACATAGTTATACACAGGTGTGGACAGGATGAGCGTATGCGAACCAGAACCTACCGGCGACGGCTCGCGATCTCCGTGCTGGAAGAAAACCATGAAGGCTGTCTAGGCAGCTAGTCGATCCACCATCCTCGCTTCATTGTCGAGCGTCGTTGCAGTCTAAAACGACACTGGCAGAAGCTAACAGTTTTCCGTGCGGCTGCCAACCGTTCTGCTGCATTCCAATCGGGTTGTCTAGGGTCCAGTGGGCCTGCTTTGACTCGACACCGATGCGATGCCCGCCGCGGGCCGGGCGGCCGCGACGATCTTTTCGGCCGGGATCGAGCGGGTGCGTTGGGACAGGCCAGGTTTGACCAGGCGAAGCGCGGTCAGTACCCTCAAACAGTCGCCCGAAAGTCGGCGATGCGGCTGCGACCCAGGTCTGCCTGGGGACCGCGCCGGCCAGCAGCAAGCAAGATTACCTCCGACCGGCCTCCAGACGAGCGAGTGCGTGGCCGGCCGGATGGAAATGCGAGACACAACGAGGAGAACGTCGTGGCCAAGGGCAAGCGGACCTTCCAGCCGAACAACCGGCGCCGAGCCCGCGTGCACGGCTTCCGGCTGCGCATGCGTACCCGCGCAGGACGCTCGATTGTGTCGAGCCGGCGCCGTAAGGGTCGCCGCGCGCTCTCTGCCTGATCGCAACGTCGGGTTCTTCCGCGGTGCTTTCCGCACGCAACCGCATGAGGCGGTCAACGGACTTTGACGCGACGGTGAAGCGCGGAGTCCGCGCGTCGCAGCCCGATGTCATTGTGCATCTCCGGCGAGCGGCCGAGGACGCGGGAGCAGCCGGTCCCCGCGTCGGATTGATCGTCGGGAAGTCCGTGGGCTCGGCCGTCGAGCGCCACCGGGTGTCACGTCGGCTCCGCCATGTGGCGCGATCTGTTTTGGGTGAGCTCCACGATCGTGACCAGATGGTGATCCGGGCGTTGCCCGGGAGCCGGACCGCATCGTCGGCGCGGTTGGAGCAGGAACTGCGCCGGGGGTTGCGACGCGCGCTCGAGTCGGCGGGACGGGAGCGGTGAGCGCGCGACTCGTCCGGCCGGTGGGCGCGATGGCCGTGCGCGGCGTGGTTTACGTGATCCAGCTGTACCGGCACATGGTCTCGCCATTGCGACCGGCGACATGTCGTTTCGTCCCGACGTGCAGCCAGTATGCGGTCGAGGCGCTGACCGAGTACGGCTTGTTGCGGGGGAGTTGGTTGGCTGTGGTCAGGCTCGCCAAGTGCGGACCATGGCATCGGGGCGGATGGGATCCGATACCGGAACGCCCGGGATGCCGAGTGAACTTCGAAGATGCCAGCGACGCATGGGCCAGCCCGGCGGCGCGAGGGGAGAGTGGAACTCTTGTTTGATTTCTTTAGCCTCGACTTCGTCTATTACCCGGTGTCGTGGATCATGTGGGCCTGGTACAAGCTGTTCGCTTCGATGCTGGGGCCGTCGAACTTTTTCGCGTGGGCTCTATCGGTGATGTTCCTCGTCTTCAGTCTGCGGGCATTGTTGTACAAGCCGTTCGTGCGGCAGATCCGGACGACCCGCCAGATGCAGGAACTGCAACCGCAGATCAAGGCGCTGCAGAAGAAGTACGGCAAGGACCGCCAGCGGATGGCGCTGGAAATGCAGAAGCTGCAACGCGAGCACGGGTTCAACCCGATCCTCGGATGTCTGCCGATGCTCGCACAGATCCCGGTGTTCCTCGGCCTGTATCACGTGTTGCGGTCGTTCAACCGAACGACCGGGGGCTTCGGGCAACCGCACTTGTCGGTCGCCCAGAACCGCCTCACCGGAAACTACGTCTTCAGCCCGACCGACGTCGGACACTTCCTGGACGCCAACTTGTTCGGCGCGCCGATCGGCGCATTCATGACGCAGCGCACCGGGTTGGACGCCTTCACCCACTTCAGCCGGCCCGCGGTCATCGCGGTCGGGGCACCGGTGATGATCCTGGCCGGCATAGCGACCTACTTCAACAGCCGGGCGTCGGTGGCACGGCAGAGCCCGGAAGCCGCCGCGAATCCGCAGACGGCGATGATGAACAAACTCGCGCTGTACGTGTTTCCGCTCGGCGTCGTCGTCGGCGGCCCGTTCCTTCCGCTGGCGATCATCCTGTACTGGTTCGCGAACAACATCTGGACGTTCGGCCAGCAGCACTACGTGTTCGGGATGATCGAAAAAGAAGACGAGGCCAAGAAGCAGGAAGCGCTGGAGCGACGCGCGGCCAATGCACCAGCACCGGGGGCCAAACCGAAGCGCAACCCCAAGGCTGGGCAGCCTGGTGGCAACGGATCGGCAACGGCAGGGGAGAGCGAGACCGGGTCGGACGCCCCCGAAGGGGAGGCACCGGCGGGCAAGCCCCAGGCGGCGAAGCCGAACGTAGGCGGCCAAGACGGCGGGGCGGTCAATCGGACCCCGCGGCCGGGGGCGCGACCCAAGAAACGTAAACGCTGACAAGGGAGACATAGCCGGACCGGGCGGTGCGACCCGGTTGGCGGGACCCGCGGATGAGGGAGAGAAAGACATGACCGACGCAGACACCACCACCGAACGCGACGTGGACACCGAACTGGACGCAGCGCGTCCGTCCGAGGGTGGCGCAGAGACGGACGCCGACGACTTCGACGACCAGGAAGAGCGCTTGGTGGCGGAAGGCGAAATCGCCGGCGACTACTTGGAAGAGCTGCTGGACCTGTTGGACTTCGACGGCGACATCGATCTGGACGTCGAGGGCAACCGCGCGGTGGTGAGCATCGACGGCAGCGACGACTTGAACAAATTGGTGGGCCGCGGCGGCGAGGTGCTCGATGCGCTGCAGGAGCTGACCCGACTGGCCGTCCATCAGAAGACCGGCGTTCGCAGCCGCTTGATGCTCGACATCGCGAGCTGGCGTCGCCGGCGCCGCGAGGAGCTGGCGGCCCTGGGCGACAAGGTGGCGCGACGGGTGCTGGAGTCCGGCGAGCGCGAAGAGTTGGCGCCGATGACGCCGTTCGAGCGCAAGATCGTTCACGACGCCGTCGCGGCGGTGCCGGGCGTGCACAGCGAAAGCGAGGGCGTCGAGCCCGCGCGGCGCGTCGTCGTACTGCACGACTAGGAGTTACAGCGGTGTAGTTCCCACCCGGGGCCAGCATGCGTCAGGCGAGCGAAGGATGTTTCACGTGAAACATGGCGGCCCAGGCGATCCCGCGGCGGGCGCGCCGGCGTCGCCGGAAGCCATGCCGGACGCCGCCGCGACGATCTTCGGTTCGAAGGCGGACCTCGCGTGCCGCTACGCGGAGTTGTTGGCCGGGCCCGGGGTGGAACGTGGACTGCTCGGTCCCCGCGAGGTGGGTCGTATCTGGGACCGGCATCTCCTCAACAGCGCGGCCGTCGCCGAGCTGCTGGATGAGGGGGAGCGGGTCATCGACATCGGCAGCGGCGCGGGCCTGCCCGGCATCCCGTTGGCCCTCGCGCGCCCCGACCTCGAGATGGTGCTCCTCGAACCGCTGCTGCGCCGCAGCGAATTTCTCAGCGAGGTCGTCGACCAACTAGGGTTAGCCGTCGAGGTGGTCCGCGGCCGTGCCGAGGAACTGTGGGTACGTCACCAGTTCGGGGAAAGGGATGCGGCGGTGTCACGAGCGGTTGCGTCGTTGGACAAGTTGACGAAGTGGAGCATGCCGTTGCTGCGGCCGGGCGGGCGCATGCTGGCGATCAAAGGCGAGCGCGGCCGCGAGGAAGTTGAACAGTACCGGCGTGTGATGGCAGCATCGGGCGCCGTTGATGCCAGGGTGGTGACATGTGGCGCGACCTATTTGCGTCCCCCCGCAACCGTAGTTATAGCCCGACGCGGAAAGCAGCCGCGCCACCAGCCGGCACGGACCGGGAAGGCCGGGAACCAATGACCAGTCCGGGAGATCAGCCAACGGCACCGGGGTCGACATCGACCGCCGCGCACATCCCGCCGCCGGCCGCACCCGACGCCGCTCCTCCACCCGTCCAGACGGCCGATCCGGCGGCGAATGTTTCACGTGAAACAGCGGACGAATTCGACACACCGATCGGTGCCGCGGCCGAACGGGCGATGCGGGTCCTGCACACCACTTATCCGCCCTTGCGCCGGCCGAAGCACCGCCGGGTGCTGACGGTGGCCAACCAGAAGGGCGGCGTCGGCAAGACCACCACCGCGGTGAACCTCGCCGCCGCCCTCGCGCTTCAGGGGCTCAAGACGTTGGTCATCGACCTCGACCCGCAGGGGAACGCGAGTACGGCACTCGGAATCACCGACCGGCAGTCGGGCACGCCCTCGTCTTACGAGGTGCTCATCGGCGAGGTCGCGGTCAAGGACGCGCTGCGGCGCAGCCCGCACAACGAGCGCCTGTTCTGCGTCCCGGCCACCATCGACTTGGCGGGCGCCGAGATCGAGTTGGTGAGCATGGTCGCCCGCGAAAACCGGCTGCGGACCGCCCTGGCCGAGCTCGACGACCTCGACTTCGATTACGTCTTCATCGACTGCCCACCGTCCTTGGGGCTGCTGACCATCAACGCACTCGTCGCCGCGCCGGAAGTGATGATCCCGATCCAGTGTGAGTACTACGCGCTCGAGGGCGTGTCACAGCTGATGCGCAACATCGAGATGGTGAAGGCCCACCTCAATCCGCAGCTCGACGTGTCCACCGTCATCCTCACCATGTACGACGGCCGGACCAAGCTCGCCGACCAGGTGGCCGAAGAGGTGCGCCGATACTTCGGAACCAAGGTGCTGCGGACGGTGATCCCGCGCAGCGTCAAGGTCTCCGAGGCGCCCGGGTACAGCATGACGATCATCGATTACGATCCCGGTTCGCGCGGGGCGATGAGCTACCTCGACGCGAGTCGCGAACTCGCCGAACGTGATTGACCACCATCCGTGAAGGGACGACCATGACGCAGCCGTTACGCAAGAAGGGCGGCCTGGGCCGGGGCCTGGCTTCGCTGATCCCGACCGGTCCCGCCGAGGGCGACTCCGGTCCGGCGACCCTCGGCCCGCGGATGGGTGACGCCGCAGCTGACGTCTTGATCGGCGGGCCGGGACCGGACCTGGCCCCGGCCGGTGCGGTGTATCGCGAAATCGCGCCCGCCGACATCGAGCCCAACCCGCGTCAGCCACGGCAGGTGTTCGACGACGAGGCGCTCTCCGAGCTGGTGCACTCCATCCGCGAATTCGGGCTGTTGCAGCCGATCGTGGTGCGCGCGGTCCCGGGTGCCAAGACCGGCCCGCGGTACCAGATCGTGATGGGGGAGCGGCGCTGGCGGGCCGCTCAAGAGGCGGGGCTCGCCACCATCCCCACCATCGTGCGCGAGACCGGCGACGACAATCTGCTCCGCGACGCCCTGCTGGAAAACATCCACCGGGTGCAGCTGAACCCCTTGGAAGAGGCGGCGGCATACCAGCAACTGCTCGACGAGTTCGGCGTCACCCACGATGAACTCGCGTCGCGCATTGGTCGCTCGCGGCCGTTGATCACCAACATGATCCGGTTGCTCAAGCTGCCCATCCCCGTGCAGCGGCGGGTGGCCGCCGGCGTGCTGTCGGCCGGCCATGCCCGCGCCCTCCTCTCGCTGGAAGCCGGGCCCGAGGCGCAAGAGGAACTGGCCAGCCGCATCGTCGCCGAGGGACTGTCGGTGCGGGCGACCGAGGAGGCGGTGACGCTGGCCAACCGCGCCGGCACCACCGCCCCGGCGCCCCAGCGGCGCAAGCCGATCCAGATGCCGGGGCTCCAGGAAGTCGCCGAGCGGCTGTCCAACGCCTTCGACACACGAGTGACGGTGAGCCTGGGCAAGCGCAAGGGCAAGATCGTGGTGGAGTTCGGCTCGGTGGACGATTTGCAGCGAATTATCGACATGATGACCGCCGCGCAGGCCTGACCCGCCATACCCTGTAATTACGTCACTGTGACACCGAAGCGGCAACAACGGGCGCTCGCTGCCGTAGCATTACGAAAACGCATGCGTTCCAAAGATTTTCGGTAACGAACCGGTGGGGACGGTAACGCTTCCAGCGTCGCGGTGCCGTGATCGGCGCCTCGACTGCAAAGCTGGCCCGATGGCGACCCACTCTCTTATCCTGGAGAAGTTGCCGGTGCAATTGGCCGCAGTACCGCACAGGAGCCAGGAGGCTAGTGTCCGCTCGAATCACCCCGCTGCGCCTCGAGGCCTTCGAACAGCTTCCCAAGCATGCGCGCCGCTGCGTGTACTGGGAGGTCGATCCGGCGACGCTCGGTAACCAGGACCATCTCGCCGACCCGGAATTCGAGAAGGAAGCCTGGTTGTCGATGGTCATGCTGGAGTGGGGCTCGTGCGGCCAGGTCGCCACCGCGCCGTCGGATGAGCGGAGCCAAAGCGAGCCGCCCTGCTTGGGCTATGTGTTCTACGCGCCGCCGCGGGCGGTGCCACGGGCGCAGCGCTTCCCCACCGCGCCGGTCTCCGCGGATGCGGTCCTGTTGACGTCGATGGGCGTCGAGCCGGGGCAGGCCAGCGACGATCTGCCGCACGGTCTCCTCGCTCGGGTGATTGACGAGCTGGTGCGACGTGGGGTCCGGGCGCTGGAAGCCTTCGGACGCACACCGGCGGCTTCGGAACTGCAGGATCCGCTGGCGGCGAGCCCGGATGTGCGGCCCGTGCTGGAGGCCGTCGGTGACTGCTCGGTTGACCACTGCGTGATCGACGCGGAGTTCTTGCAGGACGCCGGTTTCGTTGTGGTGGCGCCACATCCGTACTTCCCGCGGCTGCGGCTCGAGTTGGACAAGGGCCTGGGCTGGAAGGCCGAAGTCGAGGCGGCTTTGGAACGCCTGCTGGAGAACGCGCAGCTGCAAGAACCGGTCGGCGCCGGCTCAGTGGCGGGAAATGCGTTGCGCGGGGCCGAAATCGGCTAGGAGCCGCCGAGCCGGCCGGTCCGCTCCACGGACAGTTCGTGGGCCAGCAGTTCGGCAAAGGTGAACGTGCCCGTCGGGCGGTCGTTCTTGCCCAGAAGGTACAGTCGCTTGACCGCGGCGAGAATCCCTTCGGCGATCGCGTCCCGCGTTTGCGTCGAGGTCAACATCGCGCGGTCATGCGGATTGGTGATGTAACCGACGTCAACCTGCACCGTCGGCATGCGGGTCAAGCGTAACAGGTCCCACGTCCGGCCATGCGTGCGGCAATCCCGTAACCCGGTGCGCGCCACGACTTCTCGTTGAATGAAGTCGGCCAGGTTGCGCCCGATCGTGGACACCGACCCGTGCGAGTTTCCGAAATGAAAGGAGGCGACGCCGTTGGCCGCCGGGCTGGGCTGGTTCTCACAGCGCAGGCTGATCATCAGATCGGCACCGACGTTGTTGGCGGTGGCGGCGCGTTCGGCGTCGGATGGGCTGCGGTTCACCGGCCGCGACAAGAAGGTCTCCATGCCGATGGCCGTCATCCGACCCTCGAGCCGGCTTGCCAAGTCCCACAACACATCCGCTTCGCTGAGCGGCCCCGCGGGACCGTGCATCAGCTCGCCGAGGTCGGTACCGCCGCGACCGGGGTCGATGATGATCCGTTTACCAGACAGCTTGGGGCCCGATCTGCGGACCAGCTCTTCCTCGCGAATCGCATGCGGTGAGCCGCCCGTGACGCGCGAACTCAGAAAATACAAGGAGCGCAACGTTTCTGGCCCACAGATGCCGTCGGCGGCCAGCCCGTACTCACGTTGGTACGACATCAGCGCGTTGTGGGTCTGCAACCCGAAGTGCCCATCGACCAATCCGGTGTAGAAGCCGAGGTCTTGCAGGCGCGCCTGCAAGGTGGCGACGTCGTCGCCGTAGAGCGGGGCGCCGAATTGGTGATACAGGGTACGCGCACCGAGCCGGTAGGAAGCCTCCTTCAACGCCCGATACGTCGCCTCGCCGACGATGCCGTCGACCAGGAGCCCGCGGTGCTGCTGGAAGGCGCGGACCGCCTGGTCGAGTTCGGTGTCGAAGAGCTCAGCGGGCACGTGCCGACCGGTCGCGAGATCGTCCTCGGGGCTGTCGAGCAGCCCTAATGTGGCCAACGTAGCCCGGATTTCGGTCACGGCCGCACTGCGGTCACCACAGCGCAGCGCATCGCCGTATTCACGGCGCGGACTCGACATACCAAAGGCCCTCCGGGACACACTGACAGGCACGCATCTGGGCAACAGCTAACCGTTATTGTCGCAGATGCATCGCATATTCGGGAAAACCCCAGGCCGAACGCAGGGCGTGGTGTGGGGAATTCAAACCGCGATCAGCTGAGGTTGGGAACCGCGTCCGAGAGTTCACGCAGCAGGGCTGCCTTGCCTTTGGCGCCGACGATCCGCTTGACCGGTTGGCCGTCCTTGAACAGGATCATGGTGGGGATCGACACGACCTGGAAGTCGCGCGCGGTCACTGGATTGGCGTCCACGTCGAGCTTGGCCACCGTGAGCTGCGCGGCCCGCTCGCTGGCGATTTCCTCGAGAACCGGCGCCACCATCTTGCAGGGCCCGCACCATGTCGCCCAAAAGTCAACCAGCACAGGCTTATTGCTGGACAGCACCTCCGTGGAGAAGGATGCGTCAGAGACTTCGATTGTGGCCCCGGCTTTTTCGGCGTCGGTCATTGAGGTGCTCCAATCATCTCGGTACTGCCAGGAAATTCGGTGGCGTCGCTCTGGGCGGCCGAACTCGACTCGACGTGGTCGGCCAGCCAGCGTTCGGCGTCGATGGCCGCCGAGCAGCCGCTGCCGGCGGCGGTGATGGCCTGGCGGTAGGTGCGGTCCACCAGGTCGCCGGCGGCGAACACCCCCTCGATCGAGGTGGCGGTGGTGTGGCCCTGGACCAACACGTAACCCTCCGGGTCGGTGTCGAGGACGTCGCGCACCAGCTCCGAGCGCGGGTCGTGGCCGATCGCCACGAACACACCCGTGACCGGCAGGGTGGATTCCTCCCCGGTGACGGTGTCACGCATCCGCAAACCCGTCACCGTCTGATCCCCGTCGACCCCCAGCACGGCCTTGTTGGTCAGGATGGTGATCTTCTCGTTCGCGCGGGCGCGTTCGAGCATGATGCGCGAGGCGCGGAATTCGTCGCGGCGGTGCACCAGGGTGACGCTGCGCGCGAACCGGGTCAGGAAGGTGGCTTCCTCCATCGCCGAGTCCCCACCACCGATGACGGCGATGTCTTGATCCCTGAAGAAGAACCCGTCACAGGTCGCACACGAGCTCACGCCCCGCCCGAGCAACTCCTGCTCGCCGGGCACCCCCAGGTAGCGCGCCGCCGCGCCCATCGCCAAGATCACCGACCGGGCGCGGATCGTCTCGCCTTCCGCGGTCGTCACCGACTTGACCGGCCCATCCAGCGACACCGACTCGACGTCTTCCATCCGCAGATCGGCCCCGAAACGCAGGGCCTGTTCCCGCATCTGGTCCATCAGCTCCGGGCCGGTGATGCCGTCGCGAAACCCGGGGAAATTCTCCACCTCGGTGGTGGTCATCAACGCCCCACCGAACGACGTCCCCTCGAACACCACCGGCGCCAGCTGCGCCCGGGCCGTATACAGCGCCGCGGTATACCCGGCAGGCCCCGAACCGATGATGATCACGTCGTGCACAGTGTCGGCGGTCATAGAACCCTTCCAAACGATCGTCCCTGGATTCCTACAAACGCCAGCGTAGGCACGGCTGTTCCCCGGCGCGTCGGCCACCCGTGAATCACACTAAGGGCCGGGAACCTGGGTGTTGGCCAACAAGCCGGTATCGGCCGCGTTGCAGTTGAGCGCGACGGCGTATACCGCGAGGGTGTGCGGACTGTCACCCGCCACCACCAGTACCACGCCCGGGCGGGCGTTGATCTCGACCTGGCGCGCGCCCAGCACCTGTGTGGCCGCCGGATAACCGAGACCGGTGAGGCATGAGGCGCGCCGGGCCGGGTCGCCGAGCGGGCCGTAATCCGGGTTTTGGGTGAGCAGGCCGAGGATCTCCTGCTGCGACAGCGGGATCACCATTGGCGGCGTGGACACCGTGATGTGCTCGGCGGTGACCGGAGTACTGGGGGCGGGCTGGGGCGCGGTGATCAACGCCGCGGTTCCCACGCCGACCGCCGCCAGCACCGCAGCGACGCCGGCCACCGCGGCCACCACCCGCCCCGGCCGCACCCGCGGTCGGACCGAGTGCGCGGCGGGCGGGCCCGCCTCCGCGGATTCGAGCGCCGCCGAAATCCGGGCGGTGACCTCCGGCGCGACGTCGGGTGCCGGTGCGGCGCCAAGGGTGGCGACGTCGCAGCGCACTCGATTGAGGGCGCGCAGCGTCTGCTGGGCCTCCGGGTCGTTGCGAACCCGTTGACGCAGGCGGGCCGCGGATTCGTCGTCAAGCAGGCCGGCCTGCAGGTCGGCGAGACGCTCGGCCGTCAGGGACGGTTCGTCGGCTTGGTGGTCGGCTTCATCCATCCGCCTCAGTGTCCGTCATGCGCTGCTTGACGGCCACGGGCGGGGCCGTGTCGGGGACGGCTTTGAGGTAGCCGAGAAGCTCGGCGAGGCGCACCCGGGCCCGCGCGCATCGGCTCTTGACGGTGCCTTCGGCGACGCCCAGCAGCGCGGCGGTGTCGGCGACCGAGTACCCCTGCATGTCGACGGCCACCACGGCCGCCCGCTGCTCGACGGGAAGCCGCATCAAGGCGCGCTGCACCACCAACGCGGTCTCGACCTGGGCCGTCCGATCGGGCACCGGGAAGACGTCTTCGAGCGGGACGGTGGGGTGGGCCTTCGTGCGGCGCAACCGGTCCAGACAGGCGTTGACGACGATGCGGTGCAGCCAGCTGCCGACGGCGGCGTCATGCCGGAACGCGCCCGCGCCGCGATGGGCCGAAAGCATTGCGTCCTGCAGCGCATCCTCGGCGTCCTCGGCCGTGCGCGTCGTGAGGCGGGCCAGCCGGTGCAGTTGTCGCTGGTGGCGAAGGAACAACTCCCCGAAGGCGTGACGGTCGCCGGCGACGTGGGCTGCCAGCAGCTCGGCATCGCTACGTTCGCGCTGAATGTCTCCCCGGGAGCCCACGGCCGGACAGTATCCAATCGGCTGCGGGGCGGCACTTCACCGCGGCTCGGCGGTGTGAGCGCCGTCAGGACGCGGCCTGGACCGTGATCTCGAAGAAGCCCGCCTGGCTCTTGCCGTTCGTCGTCCCCAGGGTGGAAATCCACACCAGCAGGTTCGACGTGGGGGAGCCGGCCCGGACCGGGATGACGTTGTGGCCGGGTTTGAGTGTGAAGGCCTGCGCGAGCACGGTGGTGTCGTTCAGCGTGGCCGGCGACGCCGTCGCCGACGAGCGGATCTCGACCTTGGTCCCGGTGCTGGGCGTGTCGATGGTGACCTGCCCGACCACGGTCGGGTTGGGCAGTTGCAGCATCAGGCCCTCGCCCTGCTTGAAGCTCGGGAACGGCACGGCGTCGGTGTAGACCTCGGTCGCCCAGGCGGTAGAGGGGTCGCCGTCGATGGCCTGGCCGGCCGTGCCCGCGTTGTCGGGATCGCCGTCGGGGGAGTAGACCGTCGCCTTGATCGGTTTGACGATGCTGCCGGAGGCCGCGGAACTCGGGGCGGACGACGAGGTCGACGACGAGGGACCGTTCAGCCCGAGTTCGTCCTTGTTCAGGCCGCCGCCGACGTTGCCGAAGATCTTGCTCACCACCGACGCCAGCACCAACAACGCCACCACGATCACGACGAGGCCCGCGCCGACGCCGATCAAGACGTTGCGGCGCCGGCGCGCCAGCATGGCGCCTTCGTCTTGATCGGGGGCGACGCGGGCGGTGGCCGGCGAGGGCGAATCGTCGATCGGGCCCAGCACCTCGGTCCGGTCGGCCACCGCGGTCGCTTGCTGGAGCAGGTTCAAAAGCGTTGAGGCGCTGCGTATCCCGCCATCCTCCTGGACCGCCCGCACCGCGACGGCCGAGATCTGGAAGGGAATCTCGCGGTCGATGACCATCGGTTCGACCGGCTGGCCCGCCGAGTCGCGCTCGGCCGGGGCCAGGCCGCTGCGCACGCTCGATTCCGTGAGCGGCCAGCGATTGACCAGCAGGGCATACAGCGCGGCACCGATGCCGCGGATGTCGCCCTGCGGATTGGCGTCGGGCATGGTCGCCGGGTAGGCGAGTACGACATCGCCCTCGATGCTGACGCGCACCCGGCTCGGGTGGTCGATCGACAGCGCGACGCCGGCCCGGTGGGCCGCGTCGGCGGCCGCCGCCAACGACTGCATGGCCCGCACGGCGCCGACCGGCGACGGCGCGGTGTCAGCCACTTCCTGCAGCGAACCGCCCCGCACCCACTCGGAGACCACCAGGCCGCCGTGGCCGGTGTGGACCACGTCGAGCACCCGGGCGATGCCCGGCTTGTCGATGCGGCTGAGCCGCAGGGTGCGGGACAGGATCTCCTGCAGCACGTCGTCGGGCAACGCCCCGTCGGGGTCGACGAAGGTCAGCGCGACCTGCCGGTCCAGCGCGGTGTCGAGCGCCTGCCAGAACTGCAGCGGCGGGGCGCCGCCGTGGAAGACCAGCAGCCGATAGCGGCCGCCGGCGATGCGGGCCCCGGGGACCAGATGGACGTCGTCTCCTGCCGGGTCACTTCCGCGGTCGCGGGGCGCGTCGAACGGGGCGGGCCCGCGCCGCGCGTCGTGTGCGACGTCGCCGTTGCGCTGGTCGGACGGACGCGACGCCGGCGGCTCGGGCTCACGGCCGGCGGGGATGTCGGGTTGGAAGTCGTCGGCGACCGGTCGTGGCAGTTCGGCACCCGACGCGGCGCTCTCGACAGGGCGGTCGGTCACCTCCGGTCCTTTCGCTATCCGGGCTGGGGTTGCCCGCTCCGGAGGTCTGCGCCGGATCGGCTCCTGGACCGCATTTACCCCAGGCGGGGACGAATTCCTCTGCTCAGGGTACGTGACCGGGGACCGGCGAGACGATCGATCCGCTGTCACCGGTTTATGGGGAACCGGCATGCGGCCGCCGAGGCGGCGCCTGACGGCGTCGAGCGAGGCCTGCGCCTCGGGGACGTGTGCGCGCAGCATGACCGCGGCCATGATCGGCAGCATGATGACCGTCAGGATGAGCAGGCGCAGCAACGAGCCCGCGCCGCCGCCATGCGCGGTGAGCAGGCCGAGCCGCAACAGCCGGTCGGCTACTTGGGCCACCAGCCCGGCCAGCATGGAGGCGGTGATCGTCACCAGGATGGTGCGCAGCTCACCCCTGCCGATCAGGTGGCCGCCGGTGGGCAGCAGGGCGTGCCGCAACAGGAGGTAACCGATGACCGCGCCCGCCAGAAAGCCGAGGCCGTTCGCCAGCCCCAGGTACCCGGCGACCAGCTTAGGGTCATGGGTGACGTGCGGCGCCAGCACGGATCCGACGATCTTGACGGCCGTGATGACGAGGATGATCACGATCG
The DNA here is from genome assembly GCF_001667665.1 of Mycobacterium sp. E342. Lineage (NCBI taxonomy): Bacteria > Bacillati > Actinomycetota > Actinomycetes > Mycobacteriales > Mycobacteriaceae > Mycobacterium > Mycobacterium sp. E342. Next base: position 1,002 of record NZ_LZJM01000240.1, on the reverse strand, counting down.
GCGTCCAGGGCTGCTCGCGCGCGTAGAACACGCGCAGCTGGAGCAGCACCAGGCCGTAGGGGATCAGCGTGAACGCCGATAGGGCGATCGCGGCGCCCAGGTACCCGGCGTCGACTCCGCCGAAGTGGCCGTAGGCGAACAGCGCGCTGCCGATCGCCGGACCCCCGACGGTCATGAAGGCCACGATCGGGATCAGCGTGATCAGCGTCAGGCGGGTGGCCAGCGAGAGGTCGGCGAGCACGGCCGCGGTGTCGTCGGCGGCGGCGTTGCGGCTCAGCCGCGGCATGACCACGGTCAGCACGGTGACGCCGATCATGCCGAACGGCAGCATGAGGACCAGCCAGGTGTAGTTGTAGATCGCCGGGCCCGAGGCCGCCGCCGTGCTGGCGATCTGGTTGCCGACCACCAGGCCGAGCTGGCTGATCAACACGTAGAGCACCATCGCGGCGGCCATGGTGCCGAAGCGCTTGAGGCGGTCGTCGATTCCCCACATGGGACGCAGGTCGACGCGTTGTCGGCGCAGCGCCACCAGCAGGACGGCGGTTTGCGCGAAGACGCCCAGCGTGGTCCCGATGCCGAGGACCAGCAGCTTGGTGTTGCCCATCCGGACGGGGTCGACGGACAGCTCCCCGGGGACGGCCGCATATACCGCAAGGGTCGCCAGGGCGACGACGTTGTTGACCACCGGCGCCCATGCCGTCGGCCCGAACACGTTGCGGGTGTTCAGGATCGCCATGAACACCGACGTGAGCCCGTACGCGAGCACCTGGGGGAGCAGCAGGTAGGCGAAGGCGGTGGTCAGCGGCTCGTTGACCTGCGGGTCGCGGCCGAGCATGAGCCGCACCAGCAGCGGCGCGGCGAGCACCGATAACGCGGTCGCCACCAGCAGCAGCGCGGTGGTCAGCGTGACCAGCCGCCGCACGAACGCCGCGCCGCCGTCGGGATCGCTCTGCTCGGCGCGGGCCAGCACCGGCACGAAGATGGCGGTGAAGGTCGCCTCGA